>NZ_OSDX01000040.1:0-39850 GCF_900382755.1 Vibrio sp. Evd11 | reverse complement strand
GTAAGCCTAAATTGATGTTTTCCCATAAGCCCATCAATCAGGTTGTTCTCTTAACTCTCGAAAGAGGTAAGAAGAATATGGTGGAGGGAGACGGATTCGAACCATCGAAGGCAGTGCCGGCAGATTTACAGTCTGCTCCCTTTGGCCACTCGGGAACCCCTCCAGGGTGTTTTTCCTAACTCATAATGGATAGGCTAAAGAGATGTTTTTCCCAACGCATCTCTCAAGTGCGGAGCGCATCATAGCAAACACGTTAAACCTGTAAAGAGTTTTTCTTATGGTTTTGTGTTGAATGCTGCCTTTTTGGGCAAAGATGGCGAAAAGTACGCATATTGCTCGGGAAGTGAACATCTGTACTAAGGTTTACGTATTAATAGGTAACACCTTGAGGTAACTGGCTTTCTGTATTGTGTTTGGTTTGCGTCATTCACCGAGAAACGTAAATGGAATTTAATCTAGATTTACACTTCTTGACGTTACAGCATTCATCACTTGATAGAATACGGTTAATTTCATTTATAGATAATAATACCAATCGTAGTAAGTAACTTGTCATTCTAGCTTGTTAAAATGCTCGATAACTGCGTTAGAATTTTTGATTGTAGAATAACTACTTATCGAAAATTCTGCCTTGTTCTCAAGCTTTTTTCCTGCGCTATTTCTGACCACTTACTCACTGTGATTGGTATAACCTTACTTGCAGACCATTATTATGAAGCGTAAATCTGTTTTAACCCTGCTTAGCTTGTCTATTCTTATGGCGTCTCCGGCCGCACTTGCAAAACGTCAGGGGCCTAGCACTGTAACTGTTGTTACTGAGCAGGTTGATATTCACCAAGTTAGCCAATCTCTTTCTTTGGTTGGTAAGTTAGAAGCCGAGCAATCTGTGATCATTACTTCTGAAGTCGCGGGCAGAGTTGACTCTATCAACATCAAAGCCAATCAAGATGTGACTAAAGGGCAGATGTTGGTTCAATTAGATGACGACAAAGCCAAGGCCGCGGTTGCAGAAGCGCAAGCGTACTTAAAAGATGAGAAACGTAAGCTTGCAGAATTTCAACGACTAGTGAAACGTAATGCGATTACGCAAACTGAAATTGACGCGCAGAAAACCAACGTTGAAATTGGCAATGCACGCTTAGCTGCTGCGAATGCCAACCTTAAAGATCTTCACATCAGTGCGCCTTTTTCTGGCACGGTCGGCTTTATCGATTTTAGTCGCGGTAAAATGGTGACAGCAGGTACTGAACTCGTGACGTTAGATGATTTGTCTGTGATGCAGTTAGATCTTCAAATTCCTGAGCGTTACCTTTCGAAACTGTCTAAAGGCATGACAGTGACGGCTCGCACCAGTGCATGGGGTGAGACTCAGTTCACGGGTACTGTGGTAGGTATTGATTCTCGTATCAACGCTGAAACCTTGAACTTACGAGTTCGAATCCACTTCGACAACAATAATGATTACCTAAAACCGGGCATGCTAGTCGCGGCTGACATGGATTTTCCGCCAGTGGAAGCGCCAATCATTCCTGTTCAAGCACTTGAATATTCAGGCACTAAGCGATTTGTTTATGTTATCGGTGAAGATAACAAAGCGACACGTACCGAAGTTTTCTTAGGTGCGCGTATTGATAACGAAGTTGTGATTGATAAAGGCATCGAGATTGGTCAGAAGATCGTGGTGCAAGGTATTGTGAACATGCGTGATGGCGTGTTGGTTCAAGAGCTTGCCGTTAATCGCCCTGCTAAACCTGACGGCGATACCGCTAATCTTGATGGTAATACAGCAACTCAAGAAGGTGCGAACTAATGTTGTTATCTGATGTTTCTGTAAAGAGACCAGTAGCGGCTATCGTATTGAGCTTGCTCTTGGTTGTGTTTGGTATTGTATCGTTCAACAAGCTTGCTGTTCGTGAGATGCCTGACATTGAAAGCCCAGTAGTGTCGATCAGTACTCGTTATGAAGGTGCATCAGCTACCATCATTGAGAGCCAAATAACCTCCAATCTCGAAGACCAACTCTCCGGTATTAGTGGTATAGACGAAATTGAATCAACCACTCGAAATGGTTCTTCAAGAATCACGATCACCTTTGAACTTGGTTATGATCTTAATACCGGTGTCAGTGATGTACGTGATGCGGTAGCGCGTGCTCAGCGTTCGTTGCCAGATGAAGCCGATGACCCGATTGTTTATAAGAACAATGGTAGTGGTGAAGCGTCGGTTTACATCAACCTCAGCTCAACCGAGATGGATCGAACGCAGTTAACCGATTACACCGAGCGTGTGTTGATTGACCGCTTTAGTTTGATCTCTGGTGTGAGCTCAGTGGACATCTCGGGTGGCTTGTACAAAGTCATGTACGTCAAGCTGAAACCTGCTCAGATGGCCGGGCGTGGTGTGACTGCTTCTGATATTACGCAGGCGCTGAACAACGAAAACATTGAAAGCCCGGGCGGTGAAGTTCGTAACGATGCGATTGTGATGTCGGTTCGTACGGCTCGTTCATATACCCAAGCTGAAGATTTTGAGTACCTTGTTGTTAAGCGTGCTTCTGACAACACGCCTATCTATCTAAAAGACGTAGCAGATGTTTACATCGGCGCTGAAAACGAAAACTCGACCTTTAAAAGCGACGGTGTTGTTAACGTAAGTATGGGCATTGTGCCTCAGTCAGATGCCAACCCACTTGAGGTGGCTGACTTAGTCCATAAAGAAGTCGAAGCGATTCAAAAGTTCTTGCCTGACGGGACTCGTCTAGCGGTGGACTATGATTCAACGGTATTTATCGACCGTTCGATCTCCGAGGTATACAGCACACTCTTTATTACGGGTGGTTTGGTTATCCTCGTGCTTTATGTCTTCATCGGCCAAGCTCGTGCAACCCTGATCCCAGCGGTGACGGTTCCTGTCTCTTTGATTTCATCGTTTATTGCGGCGTACTACTTCGGCTTCTCTATCAACCTGATTACCTTGATGGCTCTTATCCTATCTATTGGTTTGGTGGTTGATGACGCTATCGTGGTGGTTGAGAATATTTTCCACCACATTGAACGTGGTGAATCACCACTGCTTGCCGCTTATAAAGGCACGCGTGAAGTAGGCTTTGCGGTAATCGCAACCACGCTAGTATTGGTAATGGTGTTCCTACCCATCTCGTTTATGGATGGCATGGTAGGTCTTCTGTTTACTGAGTTCTCGGTACTGTTAGCGATGTCGGTGATCTTCTCGTCTGTTGTGGCATTAACGCTAACGCCAGTTCTGGGCAGTAAGATTCTAAAAGCAAATGTAAAACCAAACCGCTTCAATCGATTTGTAGAACGTGTGTTTGGCAAGCTAGAAGCTGGATACAAAGCGGTATTGCGCCGTGCGTTAAATTGGCGTTGGGCTGCTCCAATCATCATTATCGCGTGTATGGGCGGCAGCTATGGTTTGATGCAACAAGTGCCGTCGCAACTGACTCCGCAAGAAGACCGTGGTGTTATCTTTGCGTTTGTTCGTGGTGCTGATGCAACCAGTTATAACCGTATGTCTGCCAACATGGACATCGTTGAAGAACGTCTAATGCCGCTACTTGGTCAAGGCTTCTTGAAGTCATTCAGTATTCAATCACCAGCGTTTGGTGGTAATGCGGGCGACCAAACGGGCTTTGTAATCATGATCCTAGAAGATTGGGACGAACGTGATGTTACGGCGCAAGAAGCGTTGAACGAAGTTCGTAAATCTTTAAATGGCATTCCAGATGTACGTGTATTCCCGTTCATGCCGGGCTTCAAAGGCGGTTCAAGTGAGCCAGTTCAATTCGTACTGGGAGGCTCTGATTACACTGAACTTCAGAAATGGGGCGAACTGTTAAAGCAAGCGGCTGAAGACTCTCCAATGATGGAAGGTGCAGACATCGATTACTCTGAGAAAACACCAGAGTTATTGGTTACCGTAGACAAGCAGCGTGCAGCTGAGCTGGGTGTGAGTGTTTCTGATATTTCGGACACGTTAGAAATCATGCTTGGCGGTCGCAGTGAAACCACCTTCGTTGACCGTGGTGAAGAATACGATGTTTACTTGCGTGGTGATGAAAACAGCTTTAATAACGCCAACGATTTAAGCCAAATCTACATGCGAACTCAGTCTGGCGAGCTAGTAACGCTCGATACGCTGACACACATTGAAGAAGTGGCATCGTCGATTCGCTTGTCACACTACAACAAGCAAAAATCGGTGACCATCAAAGCGAACCTAATGGAAGGTTACACGCTGGGCGATGCTCTCGATTTCCTTGATGAACAAGCGATTGAACAGCTACCGGGTGACATCTCAGTGAGCTATTCTGGCGAGTCTAAAGACTTCAAAGAGAACCAATCGAGTATCCTCGTGGTGTTTGCGCTAGCAATGTTGGTGGCGTACTTGGTACTCGCGGCGCAGTTTGAGAGCTTCATTAACCCGCTGGTGGTGATGTTCACCGTACCTATGGGTATCTTTGGTGGCTTCTTAGGCTTGGTGTTGATGAGTCAAGGACTCAACGTATACAGCCAGATCGGTATGATCATGCTGATCGGTATGGTGACCAAAAACGGTATCTTGATCGTAGAGTTTGCTAACCAACTTCGTGACCGTGGTATTGAGTTTGAAAAGGCGATCATTGATGCTTCGGCTCGACGTTTACGTCCAATCATGATGACGGCATTTACCACGCTAGCAGGTGCCATTCCATTGATTATGTCAACGGGCGCGGGTTATGAAAGCCGAGTGGCGGTGGGTACGGTTATCTTCTTCGGTATGGGCTTTGCGACTTTGGTTACTCTGTTCGTTATCCCTGCGATGTACCGACTGATTTCTGGCTCAACGCGTTCTCCGGGTCACGTGGAAGCGGTTCTAAATAAAGAACTAAGCCACGATAACGTGGGAAGAACCAGTCACGGTTAATCGGTTTCAATAGCGATTATTTTAAAGCCCGACAACTCTGTTTCGTTGTCGGGTTTTTTATTTAACACGTAAAAATGATCTGAGGGAATAACTCAGCAGGCGCTATAAATCGCTAAGATATTTTAAAGTTTCGAGCAGTTCATCCATCGAGCTGTGGCCTCTTAGATTCACCATATAGCGACCATTTATGATGAAGCTTGGAATGCTGACAATTGCCGTTTGCTCTGTTTTATCCGCAGCATCCTTTATATAAGTTGCCCATTGCTGCTGTTGGCTTTTTGTCATGTTCTCTTGTGTCACAAGGTTGTGTTTCTTAAAGAAGACATCAATATCGGCTTGTTGCAGTGGACTGTTTGTCTGCACAAGAGAAAACAGTTCATTAAGCAGTTCGTGAGATAGGTTGGGCTGTTGAACCAATACGGTGTAATAAAGGCTTGCGGCTTGAAGTGTTGATTCGTTGAAAATCACATGTGTACGATGTAACACAAGTTCACCTGATTGCTCTTTATCTTTCAGTAGTTCGGTCATCTGCCAACAAGGTGTGCAGGTTAATGAGAAGAACTTGTCTATTTGATGGTCTGTTGAATAGGGGGTATCCAAAATAGAGTATTGCTCTCCTTCGGTAGGAGACGCATAAGCTATTGAACTAAAGATAATAGATGCGAATAAAAAAACTACGGCTTGCAATCGTTTCATGGGGATTCCGGTTTATCGGTTTAGTAATGAAAAACGCCCATCACATTCAATGTAATAGGCTTGGTGACGGTTTATCTGTGAATGTTTTGAAAAGCCTGCGTTTGCTCCTAGCGAACAGCGAGCTTTTTTTGTATAACAATATCTGCTCAACACATTAAAAAAATGAAAACTATTAAGGGACACCAAAGTGGCTGAATTTAAATACAAAGATCTTTCTCAAGAAGAACAAGACAAGCTGGATGCAGCAACCTTTCGTCGCCTGTTAGCACACCTAGACAACAACAAAGATGTACAAAACATCGACCTGATGATCTTGGCTGGCTTCTGCCGTAACTGCTTCAGCAAATGGTACAAAGCAGAAGCTGAGCAACAAGGCCTAGACCTTGATATCGACGATGCTCGTGAGCGTGTCTATGGCATGACTTACGATGAGTGGAAACAAAACCACCAACCAAAAGCAACACCAGAGCAACTTGCAGCTTTTGAAGCGAAGCAAAAACCAGAATAATCTCGTGTCATGGGTAACCGATAACACACAAAAAGAGCCCATCAAGGGCTCTTTTTTATTTTGAAAACTTGTTCTTGGCGAGGTGTTTAAACTAATTCACCCGTTTGAGAGAAAGCTTCCAACTTCGCTGCGTAAGGCTGTAGGTCACCAATGTTGTTGTTCACCCACTCATCATTAAAGTAAGTGTCTAGGTAACGCTCGCCACTATCACAAAGTAAAGTCACGATAGAGCCTTTCTCACCGCGTGCTTTCATCTCGCTTGCCAGTTGAAGCACACCGTACATATTTGTACCTGTTGATGCGCCAACTTTACGCCCAAGAATGTCAGACAGCCAATGTGTCGTTGCGATGCTTGCTGCGTCTGGGATCTTACGCATTTCGTCAACCACACCTGGAATGAAGCTTGGTTCTGCTCGTGGGCGACCAATCCCTTCAATTTTGCTGAATGTGTTGCCTTTAACATTCGCATTGCCTGTTTTGAAGTACTCGTGGAATACTGAGTTTTCAGGGTCGACAACACATAGCTTAGTTTCATACTGTTGGTAGCGAATGAAACGGCCGATAGTTGCTGAAGTGCCGCCAGTACCTGGGCTCATTACTACCCAAGTTGGAACTGGGTGATCTTCCATCTGCATTTGATTGAAAATTGAGTTCGCGATGTTGTTGTTACCGCGCCAGTCAGTTGCACGCTCAGCGTAAGTAAATTGGTCCATGTAATGGCCATTCAGTTCCGTCGCTAAACGGCGAGACTCATCGTAAATTTCATCCGAGCGATCAACAAGGTGCGCTTGGCCGCCGTAGAATTCAATCTGCTCAATTTTTTTCTTCGCTGTGCACTTAGGCATTACCGCAATAAACGGAAGACCAAGCAGGCGAGCAAAGTACGCCTCAGACACAGCAGTGCTGCCAGATGAAGATTCAATGATCGTTGTTTCTGGGCCAACCCAACCGTTACAAATCGCGTATAAGAACAGAGAACGCGCCAAGCGGTGCTTCAAAGAGCCTGTTGGGTGTGTGCTTTCATCTTTAAGGTAGATATCAATGCCTTCGATGCTTGGAAGGTCTAGCTTGATAAGGTGCGTATCCGCTGAGCGTTGGTAGTCCGCTTCAATTTTACGAATCGCGTTGTTAATCCATTGATGGTCAGTGCACATAAGCGTTCTCCTGATCTTGTGTAGGAATTTTTTGTAATTGGTATGGTTATAATTTAGCTAGAATTCGAGAGAAAAACTTTGCCATATTTGCTTTGTTTTGACTAAACTGTAGAAAATTATTCTATTCAAATGCGATTTGGTGAAAGTGTGATAGATGCCGTAGATAAAAAAATATTAAGCTTGCTGCAAGAAGACAGTACGCTGTCACTGAACGATATTTCAGAGGCAGTAAACCTAACAACTACTCCCTGCTGGAAAAGACTGAAGCGTCTTGAAGAGAACGGCATTATTGAAAAAAGAGTGGCGTTGCTGAACCCTGAGAAGCTTGATCTTGCTTTTACCGCGTTCGTATTGGTGAAAACAAGTAACCATTCTCATGAGTGGTATGGGCGCTTTGTGAATACTGTGTCGGACTTTCCAGAAGTGATGGAGTTCTATCGAATGGCTGGCGAGTATGATTATATGATGAAGGTTCAGGTTAAAGACATGAAGTGCTTTGATGACTTCTACAAGCGCTTGGTGAATAGTATTGATGGTATCTCGAATGTGACCTCGACGTTTGCCATGGAACCATTGAAATACACGACAGCATTGCCGCTGTAAGTTAACCGAGCCTCACGTTACATCTTGTCTCAGTTTAGACATCGCCTCTGCGATAAAGAAAAGGATTATTCATGTTTGCAAAAATCTCTACCGCGATCCAATTGGTGTTAGCCGTCTCCATTTTTTATTTGGGCTACACCATCTATTCATTTACTAATAAAGTCGGTGACATCGTCGATACTTATCCGCAGGTTATCGAAGATTTATCTGTCTTGACCAAAGGCCTTAAAGTCGAAGAATGGCTAGAGTTTGCAGCTCATGTCGACGAGCTTGCTCCACAAGTTTTAGATACTGTCGAAGACGTGAGAAAGACAGTGGACCAAGTCAATCAAACTATTGCCTCTGTCGACAGTAAGATTCCAAGCATTCTCGAAGAAGTGAAAAATGTACGCACTGAAGTCGAAAATGTAAGAGTGGATGTTATCCCTCCAACGCTTTCAGAAATGAAAAGCTACCGAATTGATGTTGTTCCTCCTGTGTTGGCTGAAAGTAAGTCCTACCGCGAGCAGACTATCCCTGTGATTGTGACTGAGTCTGAAATGCTAAGAGCAGAAGTGCCGGGTATTTTGGCACAGGCTAATTTGTTAGCTGATAAGAGTAAGGAACTAGCTCAGGGCGCTGCAGAAGGTGCGGTGAAAGGCGTAGTGCTATCCCCGTTTAACTTGCTTAGAGATGCGGGCGATGGCATTAAAACGCGAGTGCAAGGTGAATTTGAGCCTACGCTAGAGACTGAATAGAGATTGTTGACTATTGAGTAACAGCCTTTGCTTGGCGTTATGGAAAAGAAAAGGGGCTAGGTTATACCTAGCCCCTTATTGTTGGCTGGTGCTAGTGCTAGTGCTAGTGCTAGTGCTGGTGTATTGTTTGTAAAAAACGCCTACTCATTACTTAGTAAAGCGCATCACACCTTCTTGAACCGCCGTCGCGACTAACTCACCTTTTTGGTTAAAGATCTCGCCGCGCACTAGGCCACGAGTGTTCGCTGCCGTTGGGCTTTCAATCGCATAAAGCAACCATTCATCCATCTTGAATGGGCGGTGGAACCAGATTGAGTGGTCAATCGTCGCCACTTGGAAGTTTGGCGTCATGATTGACACTTCATGCGGGTGAAGCGCCGTAACCAAGAATCCCCAATCCGATGCGTAAGCAAGCAGGTATTGGTGAATAAGTTGGTTATCTGGCAGCGCACCATTCGCTCTCACCCAAAGATACTGCTTTGCTTCTGTCTTTTTAGGCTTCAGTGGATTAACCACTGTTACTGGGCGCATTTCAATTGGCTTTTCGCCACAGAAAGTCTTACGCAGTTTCTCAGGTAAGAACTCAGCAATATGACTTGCTAGCTCAGTTTCAGATGCAAAATTCTCTGGCCCAGGGATATTTGGCATTTCATTCTGATGTTCAAAACCTGGAGCATCACCATGGTAAGAAGCCGTGAGATAGAAAATAGGGCGACCATTTTGAATCGCTTTAACACGGCGAGTGCTGAAGCTGCGTCCATCTCTTAGGTTCTCAACATCGTAAATGATTGGCTTTTCAGGATCACCGGGAAATAGAAAATAACTGTGGAACGAGTGAACACTACGGTCGTCTTGAACAGTATAACGGGCAGCGGAAAGCGCTTGTCCCAATACCTGACCGCCGTATACCTGTGGCAGGCCGAGGTTCTCACTTTGCCCACGGAATAAACCTTCTTCCAGTTTCTCTAGCTGAAGTAAACTTAGTAATTCTTGTAAAGGTTGACTCATCGCCAGCATTCCTCTTCGTAAAATAGGTGTCAGATTATGGTGCTAATCATTTAGCTTAGTCAGATATCTGTCAATAAATCATAGGGTTTCAAGACAGAATATGAAAGCTCTCTTATAATTGGTGAGTAGATTTGCCGAGTCCGGCAAACATGTTGAGAGAAATTGAATATGAAAAAGGCTCTAATTCTTATTACGTCTTTAGTATCGTTTGGCCTACTTGTTGGTTGCCAAGCAACATCAGAAACGAACACTTCTCAGGAAGTGGTTGCAGAGAACGCTCAAGTGATTTTAGGAACAGTAAGCTATCGCGAAAGAATTGCATTGCCAGAGAATGCAGTGGTTACCGTAACGCTAGAAGATATTTCATTGGCTGACGCACCATCGACTGTTATCGCGACTCAAGAATTCACTACTGACGGTAAGCAAGTACCGTTCGCATTCGAGCTGAGCTACGACAACAACAAGATTCAACCGAATCATCGTTACAACATGCGCGCAACGATTCACGTTGACGGCAAACTGCGTTTCACAACAGACACGATTAAGTCAGTGATTACCGACGTAGAAAACACGCAACAAGCAGACCTACGCTTGGTTGGTGTTCGTTAATTAGAAATGGATGCCAATATTAAGGTATTTTGGCTAGCTGGTTAGTTGATTAGCTAATTTCGTCTTCTAGCTAACTAGGTGATTAATGGCAGCTCTAGGGCTGCCATTTGTATATTCTGAGTTTAACCTTTCCTGCGTCGCTCACTTCAATCCCTTCTTCGACCAGATGCTTCTTTTGGCGATCAAACGAATCACCTTTCAAAGATATCTCACCCTTACTGTTGATCACCCGATACCAAGGCAGTTTGCTGCCTTCTGGTAAATTACCTAATGCTCTACCGACATGTCGTGCATACCCCGGAAAACCAGAAAAACGTGCTATGTCTCCATAAGTTGTTACTTTTCCATATGGAATTTGGTGAATCACTGCAAAGATTTGGGGCAAAAATTGGTCCATACTAAAAATTCCTAGTTCATTAATACCACGGATCGGTAGAAGGAGAGGGCTATGGTATTTTCAACGTTTCAGTTCTTGATAACCACATTATTAGCCGTTGTTTGCGCGAGAGCAATCAGTTTAAGTGAGGGAGATATCCCAGTGCTTGCAATGGTCATCCCTGCATTATGGATATTACCGCAGGGCGGCATTGCAGGATTAGTTCTGCTTGTTTCCATGACGACTTACGGCTTAACGCTGCCCCTACAACCCATCACGCTCTCTGTGAGTGCGTGGGTGCTATTCCCATTATTGATGGTGGTTTTTTCAAAACGCAGTAGCTTGTCGGTTGTTATTATTTCGGGATTAATTGTCGCGACTCTACAAGTCGGGATTATGGTGACCCAATCCGCAGGTAAGCTTGATGGCGCACCTTGGATTACCACTCTGCAAACATTGTCGATCATCATGATTTGGTGGGCGGCGAACCACCTTAAACCAGCCAGTCGACACAGTTGGTGGTCATTAGGATTGATTCTTCCATTATGGATGGCCGATTTACCTTACGCGGCTTTGGTCGCCTTGTGTGTTACAGGCATCATGGCATCGATGGAAACCCTCACTCGCTTGAAGACCTTTCGTTGGAATAAGCTACTGTGTTGGACATTGCCGACTGTTGGCTTTGCGGCTTTGGTGATAACGCCAAGTATTGAGGTGCCAAGCCCAGTCTTTGTGGTGTGGTTGTGTTTGTTGGGCACCGCATGGATGACAGATTACATCATCCGCACGGAAGAGAACGAAGACGCCGACCTCTAGCTGAAGTGAATGATATTCTGCTCGTAAGTATAAAAGCGAGCACATGTGACTTGAATGAATGTGTTATGAAACAAAGACAAAGGTGATGCTTTATCCGACAGTTTTACGGCGTGTTGGGTAAAGGGTAATCACTTAAACCACATTTGTTTAAAAAGAGTCGCTTTGTGCTTGCAATGGTTGCTGCGATGCTTAATAATCCAATCACTCTTTGAGGCAAGCCTCTTAGAAAAAGAATCTATGGAGGCTCTGGTCCTCCCGCAACACTAACTTGTGAACTCGGTCAGGCCTGGAAGGGAGCAGCCGCAGCAGGCGACGTGTGTGCCGGGATGTGGCTGGGGCTTCCACCCATATTGAAGCCTGCAATATATGTTCGCATAAATTGCAGGCTTCTTTTCTTATTTGCACCCTAAGTCTTCATGGTCTATTTTTTGTTGTAGGTTTACAACAAAAGTGCTTTTGCTATGTACGACCAAACCAAAAAATCATCAGCTGTTCACAACATTTGTAAATTCATGAGTTTGAAAAATGACTCAGTTGTTCGAACAATGTCCATGCTTGAGTATGATTTTTGTTTTCATGCTGAATACAATCCTCAAATAGTTAGATATGAATCTCAGCCACATGGGTTTGAGTACTACTTCAATGGGCGCTACTGCCGCTATACACCAGACTTCCAGCTTTTCGATAGCATAAATACGCCTTCTCTGATTGAAGTAAAGCATTCAAGTCAGATCCTTAAACAAGATTTTCGAGCAAGGTTTAAAGAAAAGCAGCTTGTCGCTCAAGCTGAGTATGGAAAAAAGCTCATCTTAGTGACCGAGAAGCAGATTCGAACTGGTTTCCTACTTAGTAACCTTAAATTACTCCATGGCTATTCAGGGATTCGTACAATCACTGATATTCAAAAACACGTGCTTCAGTTTGTTCAAGCTAATAGAAGCGTGACCCTTCATCATCTTTCACACCAACTTAAAATCTCTCCAGATGAAACATTAACAGCCGCTTTGTGCTGGCTATCTTCAGGTGAAATACAAACAGATTTTAATCAGAAAAAATTTGATTTAGAAAATTCTGTTTGGTGCTAGCCAATGAGTGATGATCTCTTTGGTTTTAGTGATGAATTTAATAGCTTCGACAATGATGTCGCTGATGATAAAACGCTTTCGACAGAATTTTTAGCAGAAGACGAAAATCTTGAATTGGCATTTGGTGACTTGCCAAACAAAGAGACGGCATTGTTTCGTTTGGATCTAATTCGTTATTTGGAAAGGCGCGTAAAAGGAGGTTGGACGCCCAAAAACCTAGACAAGCTCTTGGAAGAGTATGCCCTATTGAAGAAAACTTCGGTCCCGTCATCCAGAACGATAGCTGATTGGAAAAAGCTCTATTACGAGTCAGGTAAAGATGTAGCGTCTCTTATTCCTGGGCATAGCAAAAAAGGAAACAGAAAACTAAAGAACGATTCATCTGATTTAGTTACAGAAGCGATTCAAACCAAGTTTCTGACCAAAGAGCGAGTATCGGTCAACACCGCCTATGAGTACTACAAATATCGAGTTATTGAAGAAAACCGACCATTAGACCAAGTTAAAATAGCGCCAATTTCCCAACGGACATTTTACAATCGTGTAAATGCACTGCCTCCCTATGAAGTTGCTTTAGCTCGTTATGGAAAACGATATGCTGATAATAAGTTTAAGACTGTTGGGTCAATCATTCCGGCAACGCGGCCAATGGAATATGTAGAAATAGACCACACTACAGCTCCTGTGATTTTACTTGATGATGATTTGGAGCTTCCTCTTGGCAGACCACACTTAACAATACTTTATGATAGATACTCCACTTGCATCGTTGGTCTTTCTGTCAATTATAGAGATCCTAGCTACGAGACAGTACGAGCAGCTTTTCTTAATTCAGTTCTTAAGAAGGATTGGATTAAAGAAAAGTACCCAAGCATTAAATCTGAATGGCCTTGTTACGGAAAAATCACAAATTTGATAGTGGATAACGGTGCGGAGTTTTGGAGTGATAGCCTAGAGTCAGCATTAAAGCCATTAGTAACAGATATTCAATATAATCAACGCGGTAAACCGTGGCGAAAAGCTGGTGTTGAAAAGTCTTTTGATACCTTTTACAAGAAACTATTTAGTCGCTTCCCAGGAAAAACCTTTACCAACCCTACTCAGCTAAAAGACTACAACCCGAAGCGAGACGCTGTCATTAATGTGTCTGATTTTCTCGAGCTGTTACATAAGTGGCTTATTGACGTTTATCATAAAAAAGCGGACACGAGGTACAAGAGAGTTCCTTACCAGAAATGGACAGAGTCGCAAGGAACGATAATCTTTTGTGAAGGCCCTGAAGCAGAGCAATTAAAGATTGAGCTTGGAGTTGTAAACCATCGGACTATAAGAAGAGGTGCTATTGAATTGCATTCTCTCAAATACCAATCTGATGAGTTGGAAGAGTACGGTAAGCAATATTCTAGTCGTGCAAGAAAAAGCGCTTATGTGAAAACCAAGACAGACCCAAACGATATCAGCTCGATTTACGTTTACCTTGAGGAAGAGAAAAAATACATCAAAGTCCCAGCAGTCGATCATACAGGTTATACAAAAGGTCGATCTTTATATGAACATCAACGAATTAATAGTTTAAGAAGGTTGAAAGTCCGTTTGGGAGAGCAAGACGAATCATTAGCCGATGCGTCATTGTATTTGGACAGGGCTATGGATGAAGCAATAGAACGTATGAGTCGTTCTAAGTCCAAAAAATCGGCACTTCCTAAAACAACTCATGCTTCAAAAATAGCAAAGCAAAGAGGTGTTGGTAGTGAAGGGCCTAGTACCATTGTCACTAAGTCACCTAAACCTATCAGTGAAGTACCAAAAGAAGCAATAGATATGGGTACTGCTAGTGATGACCTCAGCGATATAGAGGGGTATTAGTGAACATACTCAGTGATCGTCAAATAGAGCAATATACATCTTTTAGAGAGTGTTTCTTAGAATACCCTCAGTTGACGGAAATTTATAACGTCTTTGATCGAATGGTATTGAACAGCTCTCTTGGAGGGGAGCAAGAGTCATTATTGCTAACGGGAGATACAGGTGTTGGCAAGACGGCTATGATTGATAATTATGTTGCAAGGTTTGCTGCTAAGGGGAGCCGCTGGACTGAAATGCCAGTATTAAAAACTCGCATCCCAAGTAAAGTTCGTGAGCAAAATACGTTAGAAAGATTATTAATTGACTTAGATAGTCGAGCCTCTAGCCGCCGCAGGAGACCTTACAAAGAAGGAGCGTTAGAACAAGGAGTCATCAAAAGTTTAATTGAAAAAAAAGTAAAGCTTGTGATCGTTAATGAGGTTCAAGAGCTGATGGAATTCAAAGATGCTAATGAACGACAAACAATAGCGAATACTTTTAAGATGATAAGTGAGGAAGCTCAAGTTTCATTTGTTTTGGTGGGTATGCCCTATGCGACGATGCTCGCTGAAGAAGACCAATGGAATTCTCGTTTAGGCTGGAAGCGACACTTAAGTTATTTTCACCTTTCTAAGCTGAGCGAAGCCGATAACAAAAGTTATATTCCTGATGCAGAAGGGAAACGGCATTTTGCAAGCTTTGTTGCTGGACTTGCAGGCAGAATGGGGTTTGAAAAACGCCCTAACTTAACTGGGGATGAAATTCTACTACCTTTATTCTCAGTCTGCCGTGGAGAGTGTCGTGTGCTGAAGCACTTTCTTGCGGATGCGTTACTCAACGCATTGCAATCTTCAAAGGATACGATTGATAAGCCATTATTATCGGCTTGTTTTGATACTAAATACCCTTATGCGAAACAGAATCCTTTCGAGTGTAAGTTAACAGAACTCAAGCTAGTAGAACTGAAAACAGAAACTTCTTACAACAAAGGTGCTCAATTTAAAGAAGACCGATTAATAGGTCGGTCATTTACTGATTTATTACCAGTTCATATGTTGCTGAGTAAGACACCTTTAAAAGCTCAGTGATACGCACATTGTTATTTATTCAGGTTCTCCAACAACACCGCCTTCTCTTCATCACTCATCTTATCAATTGCGCACGCTAACTCAGCGCTCAATTCGCTCCTACAAAAAAAGTAGTTTAGCGGCACATCTAATTCTTCAGCCATACGTTCAAGCGTACCAATATCGGGTACATGTCTGCCTTTCTCGTAATGATTCATACGACCGCTAGCAGAACTTTGCTCCATACCAATTTTCACCCCTAAATCTTTTTGGGTGATCTTGGCTTTTTTACGCGCAGCTTTGAGCCTCGCTGGGATGGGGTTGTCTTTTTGCACTTACACATTTCTTTTCAACCTTTAGATAACTTAGATTGTCTAAGTTTTACTGATTTTTGTATACTTAGCAATCCTAAGTTTTTATTGCCTGTAAGAGTCACATGAAGAAAGTAACCAGAATTAACCCTCACATGTTTAACCTATTGATTGAAAAAGGGATGGATAATTTCTCCGTCACAGAAGCTAGGGATGCTTTGCTAAACGGTGCTTCAGCCTTCTCGAGTAAGGACGACGCTCGAAAGTATGTTTATAAGCAACTTCTATCACTTGAGGAGAAAGGTTGGCTTTCTGTTATTGGGACTCGCAGAGACAAGCGCTACCATCAGACTAACGAATTCAAAGCGCTCAGAATTGAGCCTAGAGTGGCTAGAAATAGGAAAGCTAAAGTCGATTCAATAGCTGTTCAAACTCCAGAGTGCTCTCTAAATGCACTAGAGCAAGAGAAGAAACAGCATGAAGGCGAGTTGGCGATTACTCTAGGCGAGATTGAGGAATACCAATCGTTGTTAACGCGTTTCCCAAACAACAAGCACGATATGCAGCCGCTATTTAATGCAGCAAGAGAACGCTCAGCCAAGCTATTAGGCAGAATTAATGCACTAACCAACTGGATGCAAGTCGCCCAAAGCAAGGCCCCTCAATGTTAAGAGCATGGCAAGCCGAGTGTGCAGCCCAAGCTATCGAGAAATTCACTTCAAACAAGCATTCACACTTCTTCTGCCAAGCGACTCCTGGAGCTGGCAAAACCGTTATGGCCGCCGAGGTTGCGAGTCGGTTATTTAAAAGAGGAATGATTGACTTAGTGCTGTGCTTCTCGCCCTCTCTGACTGTTGCTGAAGGGATGCAAAAGACCTTTTCATGGAAGCTCGAATGTTCCTTTAATGGAGGCTTGGGGTCTCTAGGTGGGTCTTACACCTATCAATCGATCCGTTTTTTGGATGAAAACTTTTGGTACACCGTCAGCAAATATCGAGTTTTAGTCGTATTTGATGAGATCCACCATTGTTCGTTTGATGATGAGGGGCGGTCAAACTCATGGGGGCTAGAAATTGTCTCTAAGATCCAAGGTTTTGCTCGTTACACTCTGGCGCTGTCGGGTACTCCTTGGCGTTCTGACCGACTACCGATTGTCATGGCTGAGTATTCCGACCCCGATGGCAAGGTTGTTTGCGATTACCAATACGGTTTGCAACAGGCCGTTGAAGATAAAGTGTGCCGCCGCCCTAAAATCGTTTTAATAGATAATGAACACCTGAGTGTTAAGGCTGGCAGTGACAATCAACACTTCGCCTCTATTCTTGATTGCCTTAAACAATCTGATGTCTCTTATCAAAGCGTAATTCATAACGAAGACGCTATGAATTACATATTGAATAGTGGTTGCCAAAAGCTAGCGCAGATAAGGCAAGAATCCCCAAGTACTGGAGGCTTGGTGGTCGCATCTTCTATTAAGCACGCCAAAGATATTCAAAAGCGACTTGTTGAGCACTTTAATCAATCAGCATGCATCGTGACTTATCATCACGATAATCCGTTACACGAAATTGAGTCTTTTCGTCACTCAAAGGTTCAGTGGATAGTCAGTGTTGGGATGATCAGCGAAGGAACGGATATTCCAAGGTTGCAGGTTTGTTGCCATATGAGTTCGGTAAAAACGGAACTGTACTTCAGGCAAGTGCTCGGGCGAATTTTAAGAATCAATGATTCCCCCAACCAAGAAGCGTGGTTGTATACCTTTGCCGAAGAAAGTTTGATTGGGTTTGCTGAAAGAATTGAGCAGGATATTCCAGAAGCTTGCATGTTGGTTAAGCGTGATACCAATTTTGCAGTTTACGAGAAACCCGCTTCAAAGTCAGAGTGCCAGCTGAGTGAGCGGAAAGGTTTGATTCCTATCGCTGTAGAGAATGAGATCGTTTGGGAAAATAGAAGTAGCTCTACTGTAGATCTACCTTCTTTACTGAATGAAGCTCTTTATTTTGGAAACTTTAAACAAAGGATTTTATCGGCATTTTTGAACTGATTAGTTTACGGTCCAAGTACGACTTTGAAACTCGTATTTGGACAAAACCTTGTCAGTACTTAAGATATTGCAACATTTTGTGAGGATTACGTAAGTGTTAGGCTCAATAGGAGAAATAGGGGTATTTCCCTCATTATTCTTGAATAAATGGTGAGCTATTCAACAACTCTATATGCTACAGAGTCTCTAATAATGATGGACCCAGTAGTACTAATCAATGAAGCTTCCTCATGTTGTCCTAGGATTTTTAAAATTGCCTTTTGGGTCATGTCCTCAAGAGGAATATCTACGCTAGTCAAACTCGGAGAAAGAAACTCCCCAACATTGCTGTTATCGAAACCGGTTACCGAAATATCATCAGGCAGTTTCAATCCTGCGTTCTTAAAGGCTTTACTGGCTCCAATCGCCATATCATCATTACAAGCCATTACCGCAGTAAAGTTGCCAGAGGATTGAAGCAAACGTTGAGCTGCGGAAAAGCCTCCTTCTAACATCCAGTTACCTTGCTCCTCATACCCCTTCTGGCAAGGCAAGTTGTACTTAGCAAGCACATCTCGATAGGCCTGATAGCGAAGTTGATCAGTACCCGAACAAACATTACCTCGTATGATTGCTATATCTTTGTGGCCTTGGTGGGCGATGTATTCCATCATCTTGAATGCACTTTGATAGTGATCGGTAGTGATGGAACAATGCGGAAGCTCTTCAACCGCATGATTGATAACCATAATAGGAACATCTGTGCTAGATATGATTGCAGCCAGTTCTTTTTCATTAAGATATTTCGGATATATGATGATTCCAGCGCAACGCATATCAAGTAAGAAGTTTATTGCATGCCTCTCTTCCGCCTTACTATGCTTACCATCAGTCATTACTAACTGATGCCCTGAATCTTCACAAAAAGACGCGGCGTGGTACATCATCGACGAAAAGTATGGACCATCGAATAATACATTCGCTATAACAAACCCAATAAAGTTTGTCTGACGTGTGGAAAGGTTCTGAGCCAATATATTTGGACGATAACCAGTCTCCTGAATTGCCTCAAACACTCGACTGACTAAATCTGGACGAACAATATTTTTTCCATTCAACACCCGAGAAACTGTCGCTTTAGACACGCCAGCTTTTTGAGCGACATCCAACATAGTTACGGCCATCACATACCCTTAAAAATCTCAATAACACAAAAGTATTGTGCACCGACGCTAGACGCCAGTGCACAGTCTTGAATGATTTATGATATCAACAGTTAGATTTTCTCACCGTTGCTTGAAATAACATCCTGATACCATTGGAATGACTTCTTGCGTTTACGTTCAAGAGTGCCACTACCATCGTTGTGCTTATCTACATAGATAAAGCCATAGCGTTTTTTCATTTCACCGGTAGTAAACGATACAAGGTCAATACAGCCCCAAGGGGTATACCCCATGAGATCAACACCATCAATTGCAACAGCCTTACCCATCTCATTAATGTGTGCTTTTAAGTAATCGATACGGTAGTCATCATTGATAGAACCATCCGCTTCAATTGCATCAGCGGCACCAAAGCCATTCTCTACAATAAACAACGGTACTTCGTATCTCTCATACAAAGAAGCAAGGCAATAACGCAGACCCGTCGGGTCGATTGGCCATCCCCAATCACTTGATTGGATAAATGGGTTGTCTACGGAGTTTTCATGCCCACCATCCATGCTCTCTTCCGTTGACTGAGAAGAAGCAGAGTCCAACGTATTAGACATGTAGTAACTAAAACCAAGGTAGTCAGCTTTGCCTTCTTTCAAGATTTTTTCATCTTCCGGCAACATCTCGATGTTGTAGCCTTTTAGTGCCCAATCACGCTTTGCATAAGTTGGATAATGACCACGAATCATCACGTCAGAGAACAGATAACGATCACGCATCGCTTGCTGTGCAAGCATCACATCTTCTGGCTTAGAGCTTCTTGGATAGAATGGCACCATCGCACACATCGCGCCTATCTGCATATCGGGATTAATTTCGTGACCTTTCTTAACCACCAACGCACTTGCTACAAACTGATGATGCACAACCTGATACATGGCTTCTTTTTTCTTCTCATAATCAGAGAATTTCACACCAGAACACATCCAACCAAAAATATCTGCAGATACATTGCTTTGGTTATTGATCTCGTTAAAAGTCATCCAGTATTTAACTTTGTTCTTGTATCGCTCTATCACAATTGAGGAGTAGTGAATGAAGAAATCGATAACCTTACGGTTCATCCAGCCGCCATATTCTTTAGCCAAGTGATATGGCATTTCAAAGTGGCTTAGGGTAACGACAGGTTCAATGTTGTATTTAAGTAGCTCATCAAATAAGTCGTCATAAAACGCAAGCCCTTCTTCACACGGTTCTGTTTCATCACCGTTAGGGAAAATACGAGTCCATGCAATACTGGTACGGAAACACTTAAAGCCCATTTCAGCGAACAGCTTGATGTCTTCTTTGTAACTGTGGTAGAAGTCTACAGCGACTTGGTTTGGGTAATCTTCTCCCTCTAATACACCATCGGTAATACGGCGTTGAACGCCATGCTCTCCTGCTGTCAGTACGTCAACAACACTGACGCCTTTGCCTTGAGCATCCCAGCCACCTTCTAACTGATGTGCTGCTACCGCGCCGCCCCATAGGAAATCTTTTGGAAATACATTACTCATGATACTGCTCGTTATGATAATTGAATTAATGGTTGTCCGAATTCAACTTGGTTCTCTTTCTTATTCACTGTTAGAGAGAACTCATCGCTGTTCAGTACGATAAATGGCGTGGTTAAGTCATAGCCCGCCTTTTCGATAGCCTTGCTATCAAACTGGATAAGAGGCTCTCCAGCTTTTACACGTTGATTCAAAGAGACCAGAGACTCAAAGTGCTGACCGTTTAGGTTCACCGTGTCTAATCCAACGTGGATTAAAATCTCAGCGCCATTGTCACACGTCATGCCAACCGCATGTTTGCTTCCAATGACCGAGGAAATAACGGCATCACATGGTGCCTTAATGATTCCATCAACCGGTTTAATTGCGATACCGTCTCCGAGTAATCGAGCTGAGAAACTTGCATCGTTAACGTCCTCTAACGCAACCAACTCACCGTTTGCCGGACTAATAAGTGTCATTGTTGCTCTTGGAGTTAGTGGAGTTGCACCTGCTTTATCAGTGCGAACTTCATCTTGTTCATCTGATACAGGATCATCAAAACCAATTACGTTAATGAGTACAAATGTTGTCGCAATTGTTACAGCAACACCAGAAACCATACCAATGAACGATTGTGGATGTTCAATGCTGATTGCGTTCATGATTGTTAAAAGCCCAGGCAGGCCAGCGTAAGCGTAGTAGTACGTACCAAATAAACTTGCGACTAGTGCGCCCGCTGCACCACCAATACAACCACAAATAAATGGTTTTTTAAGGCGTAATGTCACACCGTAAAGCGTAGGTTCAGTGATACCGAATACAGCCGTAATACCCGCTGAAACCGACGTCGTTTTTAATGCTTTGTTGCGAGATTTGTATGCCACAGCGAATGCCGCTGCCATCTGTGCAATTACAGCCATTGATTGGAATGCTTGGAATGAGTCCCGACCGTACATATCAAAGTTTGCCATGATCACAGGAGTGATACCCCAGTGAACACCAAATACAACGACAATCTGCCAAATTCCGCCGATCAATGCTGCTGCCAATGGAGGAAACGCCTCAAACAGCCAGTTATAACCAATCGCCACACCTTCTGCTGCAGAGCTTGATACTGGGCCAATAACAATCAGGGTTAGTGGCACCATTACAACCACACAAATAAGTGGGGTGAGCAGCTCACTCACCACTGCTGGAATCACTTTCTTAGCGAATCGTTCAACGTAAGACAGACCCCAAATCATGAAAATCGGAGGCAACACCGAAGATGTGTACACGGTTTTAGCTAATGGGAAAGATAGGAAAGTAATCACTTCGCCGTTACTGATCTGCGATGCAATTGCAGCCCAGTCAGGATTGATCAGGACACAACTACAGAAGACAGCGATAAACGGGTTACAGTTAAAATGTTTTGATGCTGTGATAGCGATAAATACAGGCAGAAATGCAAATGGGGTCCAAGACATAAAGTTTAGAACCGCAAACGTGCCTGTTTCTGTAAAGGCCGGAGCGAAATATTTACCTACAATCAAAAAGCCTTGTAGCAAGCCAGCAGCGGCAAGAATATAAACAATTGGGGCGAATATCGCTGACATTGATGAAATGACCGCATCAAGAACTCGAGTCTTCTGTCCGTCATTACTCAGCTTGCTCGCATCCACCAACCCCATCATATTTTCGTAAACATCAGATACGTGAGTACCGATAACAACTTGGAATTGGCCACCGCTTTCAACTACTGTAATGACGCCAGTTAGCTTTTGAACTCTTTCATTTGCGTCTTCAGGAACTTCTTTTAAAACAATACGCAAGCGTGTTGCACAACGCGTAAAGCTCACAATATTGTCTTGTCCACCGACCTCAGACAATATGTCGCGGGCAAGCTTTTTATAATCTCTAATTTTTGCCATTTAGTTTCACCATTTATTGTGTGGGTATGAGGGTAAGATTATTGCTGAAACCGGTTTCAGCAATGAACAATACAGAGAAGTGTGGAATTCATCACGGTTTATTAAATTGCTACGTCTTCTGAACTTTTTGATAATTATCAGGCATAACGATAGCTTTCAAGCATCCCCCTAGTGACAACTAGATTCAGTTCGAAACTATAAATAATGAACTCTTACTCAAATTAGATTTTGTAGGGAAAATGCAGTATCAGGTCATTAGTGAGTATTTACTCTAGCTAATAAAGGGGCAGATGCATGTCAGCTCATTTTTGCAAGAGGCTCTTGCAAGATTGCACGGCCGTTCATTTTACGAATACGTGATCCTGAATTTGGTCAACAGCTTGTGGCCCAAATAAATCATCATGGATGAGGTACCAGTATATTGTTATAGAACTTTATAGTTGCAATATACAAATTATCTCCGATACTAAAACTTAGAAATCCTAAGTTTGGTGGTGGCATGTGAAAACGGACATTCAACTTTACCCTAACGAATCGCTCGAAAGCTTCTTGTTGCGCTTATCGCATGAACAAGGCTACGAGCGATTTTCTCATTTCGCCGAAGACATCTGGTTCGACACCATGGATCAGCATGAGGCGATGGCTGGTGCTTTCCCTCTAGAGCTCAACCGAGTCAATATCTACCACGCTCAAACCACAAGCCAAATGCGAGTGCGGGTTCTTATCCACCTTGAGAACCAACTAAAGCTCAATAACTTTGGTGTACTGCGCCTAGCGTTATCGCATTCAAAAGCTCAATTCTCTCCGCAATACAAAGCTGTTCACAGATTTGGGGTTGATTACCCTTATGCTTTTCTTCGCAAACGCTTCACGCCTATATGCCCTCTGTGTATTGACGAAGCTCCTTACATTCGCCAGCAGTGGCAATTTATCTCTCACCAAGCTTGTGAACATCATGGCTGTAAACTGATTCATCACTGCCCTGAGTGTAAGTCGAGACTTGAATATCAAGGTACCGAGGGTATTAGCCAATGTGAATGTGGTTTTGAACTTCGAAACTCGCCAGTAGAGGATGCGCCAGAGGTTGAGGTATTAGTTGCTCAATGGTTGTCAGGGAATGATTCAAAACCCTTGGGATTACTAAAAGAAGAAATGACGTTATCTGAGCGCTATGGCTTTTTACTTTGGTATGTAAATCGTTATGGCAATATTGATGACTTCAGTTTCGAATCATTCATCGAATACTGCGGCTCTTGGCCAACAGCATTGTGGCAAGACCTCGATGCCTTGAAGGAGAAGGCGGAACTCGTTCGAATAAAAGATTGGAAGAAAATGTTTTTCAATGAAGCCTTTGGTGCTCTGCTTAAAGATTGTCGCCAGTTACCCAGTCGACAGTTGAGTCACAATATCGTGCTTACTCAGGTGTTAGCTTACTTTACAAAGCTAATTGCAACAGTGCCTTCAAGCGCGAAAGGAAATATCGGTGATGTACTGCTCAGCCCCTTAGAAGCTTCTACATTGCTCTCTTGTACAACGGATGAAGTGTATCGGTTGTATGAGTTTGGTGAGATCAAAGCCGCGATCAGGCCAAGAATGCATACAAAGATTGCGAGTCATGAATCGGCGTTTACTTTAAGAAGTGTCATCGAAACAAAGTTGACTCGAATGAGCTCTGAAAGTGATGGTTTAAGTGTGTATCTACCTGAGTGGTAATTATGACGAAATTAAGTGACTTATTAACAATTGAAGACGAAGCAGTAAATCAGTCTGCTTTAAAGAAGATGTTCATGCCTTATACGGAAGATGTGTGTGTTGAAGGGTGTGAAAAAGAAGCGTTAACGATTTTGCTCAATCTCAGTTCAAGCCATCAATTAGATAGATGCTCGGATTGGTTGGATGTTGCCCGAGCTAAAAGGTATTTTAAAGCGGCTGAGAACCTAGACGCATCCCTTGACGAGATCAAATGGTTCCACACTCATAATCTCAAGTTTCCAGACTGTCGAGTTAAAGATCAGCGGATAGTTGCACAACCTCTTGCTACAACCGATGCGTTTATTTCAAGCGCAGTATTAGAGCAACGGTTAGGGTGGGCTCATAACTCCGCGGTGTATCGTCATACATTGTGGTTATTGAATCCTTTTAGTTGGCAATCACAGCCCGTATGTATTCTTTCACTTATCCTGCAAGAAAGTCTTATTTGGCTCGACTTACTTAAAGAGTTTGGTTTAGGTGCTAAGTCACTTGCTCGCTTAAAACACACTATTGAAGAGAAACTTCCTGATAATAGTTTTCCTGACAGTATCAGCACTTACAGCAAGCAACTCCGGTTTCCATGGGGGGATGATTATGTTTCGGTGACCCCAGTGGTTAGTCATGCCATCCAAAGTGAGTTAGAAGTGAGATCGAGAAGTCGAGAAAGTAAGCTCAGCTTTGTGTCTTCATCGCTGCCAAACTCGGCAAGTATCGGGAATCTGTGTGGCAGTTTAGGTGGGCATATGAAAGTCCTAAACTACCCGCTAGACGTCAAACCAGCGCAGGGTGGGACGTTAACTGAAAGTCGCAAAAAGAGTGACCACTACTTTGATGACTATCGGGTAACAAACGCTAAAATTTGTCAGGTGTTAAACCACTTAATTGGATCAGAACCATCAAAAACACAGAAGCAAAGAGAGAGCGCTCGCAAGGTTAGAAGTAAGATATTGCGAAAGCAGATAGCCCTGTGGATGCTTCCATTAATTGAGTTAAGAGATATCGTTGATGCTGAACCCAATCAACAGCAATTGGAACATGATGACACTTTAGCTCAAGCCTTTTTAGTGCTATCAGAATCGGGTCTAGGCTCTTTAGCTAGTGAGTTTAACCGTCGCTTGCATCTCACGTTTCAGAATAACAAGTATACCGCGAAGTTTGCCTACCACCCTAAGCTTATGCAGGTCGTCAAAGCCCAAATCGTATGGTTACTGGAACAACTTAGTAAACCAAATGGCAATGAAGATAAGGTAACGGGTGAGCAGTATATCTATTTGTCATCAATGAGAGTGCAAGATGCGGTCGCAATGAGTAACCCATATCTGTGTGGTGCGCCTTCTTTGACGGCTATTTGGGGGTTCATGCACCATTATCAAAGAGAGTTTAATAAGCTAGTTAATTGTGATTCCCCGTTTGAGTTTTCGAGTTTCTCTTTTTATGTTCGAAGTGAAAATATTCAACCGACAGCGAAGCTTACCGAACCCAACTCAGTCGCCAAAGCGCGAACGGTTTCTAACGCGAAGCGACCAACTATTCGTAGTGAACGATTGGCAGACCTAGAAATAGACTTAGTTATTAGAGTCCATAGTGACAGCCGAATTTCAGATTTTAAGTCCGCGCTTAAAACAGCTCTTCCCGTAGTTTTTTCCGGAGGGGCATTATACCAACCACAGCTATCGACGCAGATTGAGTGGCTAAGGACATTTACCAGCGGGAGTGAGCTTTTCCATGTCATAAAAGGGTTGCCAGCATACGGACGATGGTTATACCCAAATGAGAGCCAGCCGAGTAACTTTGATGAACTAGAGCGTTTAATAACGAAAGACGCTGATAACTTGCCGGTTTCGATTGGCTACCATTTGTTAGAGCGTCCAACTAAACGGGGCAACTCAATCACCAGTTGTCACGCTTATGCAGAGAATGCGATAGGGCTTGCTAAGAAAATGAATCCGGTAGAAGTGCGTTTTAGTGGAAGAGATCACTTTTTAAACCATGCCTTTTGGTCGATAGAATGCAGTAGCGAAACTATTCTTATTAAAAACTATAGGGATTAATCGTTTATGGAACTTTGCACTCAGTTGAACTACGTTCGATCACTCTCTGCTGGCAAAGCATATTTCTACTATCTATCTAAAAGTGGTGAGATGTGTCCCCTTGAAGTTGATAGAACTAGGTTGCGCGCACCAAAAGGTGGTTATGCAGAAGCGTATAAAGGGGGCAAGTTCGTAGCAAAGAATGTTGCTCCACAAGATTTAGCTTACTCCAATCCTCAGTTCATCGAAGAGTGTTACGTAAAGCCAGGTGTCGATGATATCTACTGTGCATTCCCCCTTCGAATTAGAGCAAATTCTCTAACCCCAGATATCTGTAGTGACGATGAAGTGCGCAGTAAACTTTCGTTACTGGCTAATACTTATAAAGAGCTAAATGGGTATCAAGAGCTCGCTCATCGATACGCGAAGAATATCCTGCTTGGCAGTTGGCTTTGGCGTAACAGAGAGTGTCGAAATCTGTCGATAGAAGTGACCACCAGTGATCCACAAACCTTGATTGTAGAAAACGCAACAAAGCTTTCTTGGTATGGTCATTGGGATGAGGCTTCAGCAGAATGCCTAGAAAAGCTCACAGCCTATTTGATGCGAGCCCTTTCCGATCCGACCGAATATTTCTACATGGATGTCAAAGCTAAAATTGGAGTTGGTTGGGGAGATGAGGTTTACCCAAGCCAAGAGTTTTTAGATAGCCGAGAAGATGGTGTTCCGACTAAGCAGTTAGCTACCGTCGAACTATTGAACGGAAAGGAAACCGCTGCGTTTCATGGTCAAAAAGTTGGAGCCGCGTTGCAATCGATTGACGATTGGTGGCATGAAAACGCAGATAAACCATTAAGAGTGAACGAATATGGGGCAGATCGAGAATACGTTATAGCAAGGCGACACTCAGCGCATGGAAATGACTTCTATCAACTGCTCAGAAATACAGAGAACTGGATTGAAAGTATGACAGCTTCTCAAGTCATCCCAAATGATGTGCACTTCATCATGTCTGTCTTGATCAAAGGCGGCCTCTTTAATTGCTCAAGTTCAAAGTCTAAAACGAAGGCTAAGTAGGGGAGAGCTATGACTAAGCGTTACTATTTCTTAATACGTTACACGCCTGCTAACGCTGACTATGGGTTGCTAGCAGGGCGTTGTATCTCTCAAATGCACTTGTTTATGGTCAATAACCGACAAGCCATGAATAAAATAGGTGTGAGCTTTCCCGACTGGAGTGATGTTACGGTCGGTCAAACCATAGCTTTTGTTGCCGAAGATAAAGAGATGATGGTTGGACTCTCTTTTCAGCCCTATTTTTCTTTGATGGTAAATGAAGGTTTGTTTGAGATTTCTAGTGTTTGTGAGGTGCCTGACACTGCGGTAGAGGTGAGGTTTGTCCGTAACCAAACGATTGGAAAAAACTTTTTGGGTTCTAAGAAACGCCGAATCAAACGTAGCATGGCTAGAGCCGAATTATCTGGTGTTGAATCATCATTACCAGTCTCTAATGAAGAGCGGGTCATCGATAGTTTTCATCGAATACCAATCTCCAGCGGTTCATCAGGGGAAGATTATATATTGTTTGTACAAAAGGAGTTTGTCGGTGATCGCGTTGCAGCAAACTTTAATAGTTATGGTTTAGCCACCAATCAAGAAAGAAAAGGCACAGTACCTGACTTCAGTTTTTGACCCTTTTTTGAAATTTTTATTTTAGATATTTAAAAACAATGAGTTATAGACGCAATAAGAAAAAGGGTATTTTAGACTTTTGTGATATAAAACAAGTGGAATTAACAGCTTAGCGACTATAGTTAACAGTGTCCTGCCGCATAGGCAGCTAAGAAAAGTATTTGAGGGACATCGTTCGAAATTCGCGAGTGTCCTGCCGCATAGGCAGCTAAGAATAGGCCAGGAAGAAAGCAACCAACCTGCTGAACAAGCAGTTAAAATCAAAGCCATCAAGTTTAAGCTTGGTGGCTTTTTTGCTGGGTTTGAATGTTACCTCGTTACAAATCCATTGTTCGAGATATATTCATTAGAGCTCATTCGCTAATCAGTTTCGCCAAATTGAATAAGTAGACACAATGCTTGCCCTTGAGGTGATTGGAAGAGCTATAAAGTTAGCGACTATAGCCAGTTAAATTGTAATGGCTTTGATAAAAAGGTGCTTCACGATTAGCAAACATCATTAACAATGATGCTTTAGTTGCGATGAATACTGACTGTGTGTTGTTTCCTGGCCTCGTCGTTAAGGCTGTACGGAGAGAGTATGTAACAGCGATATTCAAAGGTGCGAGTGAGTCGCAATGAACAAACCACAGTAAAGATTTTTTGCTTCCATCTTCGAGCGCTTCAAGAAAACCTGAATTTTCTTTTGCGGATAATGCCGCCGCTGCCGTGTCGTACTCAGAAAAGTCTAAATAGTGAACACTTATGTCTTTTTTATCGGCGAGTATGGAGGCTTGTTTGATGAAATCAGAGTGAAGTACCGCCGAGTCAGCGATAGAAATTCTAAAGTCCATATCCCAAGCGTGTTGCACAAAAAGTTCGGGAGTTATGTGATTCTCCGGTAGGTAGCTTTCTTTATTCTTATCCAATCTAAACTCAGCCACGGTTATTGTATTTACGTCTAATAGGATAAATCATGAGTAGTCAATGTACCACCACAAACCAAGGAGCTGGCGAATCTAGCAAAAGCGCTAACAAGGTTTTGCCCCATTATCATTTTCGTTGACGAATAAATCGATAGAAAATTCAACCTCCAACCTTGAAATTTATTGCATTTTTATTCACTTGTTGAATGGGTAAATTTTCACTCTACAAATTAGGTTTCATGTGTTCACATGTGCCCAGCGATATAGAGTCTTTACTCATTCATATTATCGTACATTTAATTAACATTCCCACCTTGTTAACTTTAGAAGCCACGACTTTATTGAATTGATGAAATTACTAACCAGTTATCAATAAATTACTCATTAATCTGGGTGGCATGACAGTTATCCCAATTTTATATTTTACTTAAATTATGTTTTATAAAATGCATCGCAAATATGTTACCAATTTAACTTATTGATGTTGGTTATTATATTGGTTGAGTTGATTTATGTGGTGGTTAGGGATAATTGCTGGTGTTGTGAGTGCCGTATCTTATCGGGTCGATTCTTTCGGAGTTGGTGTCTCGGTGGTGGCCTTTGTGTTGGCCTTTGTCGTTCATGTGAACTTAAAAACCGTTCGTTCTAAAAGTGCACTTTGGTTTTTGTTTGGTGTTGCTTATTACACGACCACCTTATTTTGGATAAATGGTTATTTGGCTCAAGAGTATGGGGATGCGAGTTGGATTAGATGGGGACTTTGGCCTTTGTTGGTCGTACTTCTATCATCCAGTTTTCTCATTATTCCTTGGCTTTTAGCAACCCTGACAGCTTCTCGCACGCTCATAGCACTTCCTTTTGTTTTGGTGTCTCTTGATATATTAAGAGAACACACCGTCTTTTCTTTTGCTTGGTTACATCCAGGGCTCTTGTTACTCGATGTTGGCTTTTCTGGTTGGTTAAGTGTTATTGGTGCATTGGGTGGTAGCTTCCTTGTTTACCTACTGGCCAGTTCGTTTGCTTGGCTGATATGCAATAAATCAAGTCGTCTTAAGTCTTTGTCCCTATTAGTCATTATGTTGATGAGTTTTGGGGTGATAAATCAGGCGCTCTTATTACCTCAACTCCCTGAGCAAAGTCAATCGAACACTTCTGTTCGTATTTTACATGGCAACTTCACGGGTCCACATAAACTCTCTAAGAACGATGTTATTGAGCGTATTCAACGTTATGTCTCCCTGTCTCTACAAGCCCCTAGGGCTGATATCGTTGTGTGGCCAGAATCCTCTATGTCCTTGCCTTATGAAGAGATACAGCCATTCGTGAAGGACAGTGTAGACAAGTTGATACAGAAGGGGGTTGTGGTGGTTTGGGGCGGGCAAGCTAGAAACGGTCAATATTTACAGAATGTGATTTACCGAAGTGACCAACCCTCACCTATTTACTTTAAACAACGATTAGTTCCTTTTGGTGAATATCGACCCGCTTGGTTCATCGACTGGGTTGAGCAAGTGACACTTTCTCGAGGCGGCGATATTCAGGTGCTCTCTAACTCGATTCCGGAGCATGAGTTTGGCTCACTTCGAACGGTGTTGGCGGTGTGCTATGAAGCGCTCTATTCCGATGTTTTTACTTCCAAATTGCACGCTGGCAACGTCGCCTTTTTATTAAGTGATGTTGAATGGACTCATACCCCTTGGGTGAAACAATTCTTATTGAAACTTAGTCAGGTCAGGGCGGCCGAAGTCGGCAAGTCGGTCGTCTATGCAACCAATCAAGGAAAAACCAGTTTAATTGGTCCTGATGGGGCAGTTCTTCGCCAGGTGGAAAGCCAAGCAACGCAGGTTATGGATGTATTGGTGCCTTTGAATGAGCGCCAAACGCTTTACACGCAGTACGGACACCTGTGGCTATTGTGGCTTTCTGGTGGCGTACTTCTACTCATTCACCTTGCCAATCGAAGGCATCCCATTAACACAAACTCTCTCACTCAGAAGCGCCTATTTAGAGCGCAATAATACGAATAATACAAGGATACGTCATGGTATATCGTTGGCTAACGATTGGGGTGCTTATTACCCTTACGCTCGGAGTAGGCGTCATTGCTCTCAATTACGATAATTCAATTCAAACTCAACGCATCGGTTATTCGGCGCCCCCAGTAGACTCAGAGCAGAGCTCAAAATCTCACTCGGCTAGCGAGATGGGAGACCAAAAAGTGGCGTCACAGCAAACATTTGAATCTCAAAGTGAACGCATTGAAGCTGAAATGTTGTCAGAGCTAAAGACGCTCAATCAAGACATTGCGGATGAAAAAGTAAGATTAGACCAAGACACGGCCGAAGCGCAATCAATGGAGGAGTCTCCAGAGTTGGTTCTGGCAAGGGCCAGTGTCATTTTGTCTGAGCTAGAGAGTGAAGGGATTGTGTTGAATTATGACCCTACGCTTTTAACACCAGACGCCGCCTCACCCAAGATACAAGCCATTAAACAACAAGTGGTCGACGTGGAAACTGACCTGATTGATATTGAAAAAAGATTCAATAACCTCGGCAACAATAAGGAATCGTTATGATGAATATCATGAAAACAGGCGCTTCATTACTTATGTTTGTTGGCGTCTCATTGCCGACGGTTGCCGCTTCGGTTGGTGAGCTCAGTGGACGCGCGTTGGTTTCTCAAGGCAAATCTGGGTATCAAGTCGATTTGCAACTGCCTAGTGGCGTTAACGACTTAGTCCCCGCGTTATCAGTTCAATATCAGCAAGGCTCTGCCAATGGTCCGTTAGGGCTTGGAATGACCTTGAATGGGTTGTCGAGTATTACTCGCTGTAGTCGTAACAAACAAGACGATGGCATCAATAGTGGGATGCGATTTGATGATACCGATGTGTATTGCTTAGACGGTCAACGTCTCTTCTTAGTGTCTGGTAGCGAAGGCCAAGGGGGGAGTGAATATAGAACGAAAGGGGGATGGCATACCAAGATTGTCGCAAACGGTCAATTATCTTCTGGACCAGAAAGCTGGACGATTTATTCGTCTGATGGGTACGTGACCCGTTATGGCTCAAGAGAGGATGCTCAATTAACCATTGATGGTCATGGCCTTGAGTGGTTCATCTCGAGACAATCCGACCGATTTGAACATGGTATCGACTTTCGCTATCGCACTCACCAAGGTCAGCGCTACCTCGATAATATTCAATATGCCGACGTGAACCTTGCTTTTAACTATACGAACCGCCCTGACGTGCTTACTGCCTATCGTTTTGGTCACAAGCAGACACTGGGACAAAAGCTCGACCATATTCAAATTAACCGCGATGGCCATGGGCTTCGCCGCATTGAATTTACATACGGTGAAGTCAATTCTCAAGGCATTGAATTCAGTCGAATGGAGAGTCTGCGAGTGTGTAGCTCTGGTGGCGATTGTATGCCTGCGCACACTTTTGAATGGGAAAGTAACCCATATGCAGAGGGAGAGCCTGAACAAGAAACACTGTACTCTCTCGATGAATTTAAAGGGTTTGTTGCGGGTGATATCAACCGAGATGGTCTCAGTGACATGTGCTACCTTGACGATGGGCTTTATTGCGGAATTAACCAAGGACAAGGGAACTACGCCTTCGCGACGAAGTGGAGTCACGACTTTCAAGGCAGTGCCTGGGAGGAGGCTCAAAACTACGCGTCGTTGAGCTTGCTTGATATTAATGAAGACAGCTTTCAAGACCTGTGTGCATTCAATGAAACTGGTTTTTTCTGCGCGTTAAATAACCAAGGACGCTCGTTTGATTCAGGGCGTTACTGGAGCCGAAACTACACCATTGATGATGCAGTAAGGCTGCTGGATGCGAATAACGATGGTTTGGCGGATGTTTGCCGAGTTGAATCCAACCGAGTGGTTTGCGCCAACAATACAGGGCGAGGACTTAGCGCCGATTATGTCTTAATGGACCAAGGTTACCCGTTAGAGAAAACGTATCAGTCAATATCCTTTGGTGCTGGAAGTGTTGATTTCGATCCTGTGAACCTACCACAAAGCCAATTTATTGATATTAACCAAGATGGTTTTGCTGATTTATGTGGCGTGAAGCTTGATGGCCATTTTTATTGCTCTTTGGGTCAAAAATCCGGCAGCAGTACACTCTCTTTTCAAGCAGCTCAACGATGGGCAAGTCAATTGCCGATTGGGTTAAAAAATACCGTCTCACAATCACCGAATAATAATACCCACGAGCAAGACGTCAAGGTGGTTGAGCAATTGCAACGTACCATGAACCTTGTTGATGTCACCGGTGATGGGTTGGCTGAGCTGTGTTACCGACAAGGAAACGATCTTGTTTGCCACCAGAATACAGGGCAAGGCTTTGATGCCGCTAAAACATGGTTAACGCTCGGACAAGACCATTTTAGAATCGATACCGGTAATGAGAATAACGTGTCACAGGTTGAAGCGTCCATCATGCTGTCTGACCGAAACAGCGATGGATTGTCTGACTTGTGTTACATCGCTGGGGAGCGCGTTTATTGTGCTTATGGCGACGGTAAACATTTTAATTCGCCGACCGTGTTAGCCACGTTAAACGCTGACCTGGATTTGCTTAAAGACAAGATGTCGTTTTCTGGGAATAAGATTCAAAAATTCTTTGGTATTAAAACCACGATTTACTCTATGGCTGTGAATAACGTTTACGGACCGTTTAAAAAAGGCGTCGACGCCAATGGCGATGGTTTAATCGGTGATTGTTATCGCTCTATCGATGGATTGACATGCCTCTCTTATGAGTTTGAACCGCTGGCTTTACTTAAATCGGTGACGTCAGGGTTAGGTGTGAAAAGTGAGTTTGAGTATGGATTAACAGGAAATGCCTCGGTGTTCCAAGGGGCGCAAGCGCCTTCAGGACTCATTGCGCTTGAGCCAAACTTTAAAGTGGTCAAGGCGCTTAAGCGCAGTAATGGTATTGGCGGCATTAACCGTACTGAGTACTTTTATAGAGGGTATCACGCTCACCCTGATAAGGGCCTGCTCGGGTTTGGGGAAATACAAAACAAAGATTTAGCGAGTCATACCCTTACATCGACCGTGACCGGGTACCGCAGTGATTGGACACCTTATGTTGAGCGCACGCAAACGCGAATCAATAACCAAAAGATTTCACAAAGCGAATTTGATTATAGAGAGGTGACGTCTCCTATTGCTGGGCAGTCTTGGCCACAAATGATTGAAAGCCGTCAATCGGCGTGGGATACATCAGGAAACCTTTTGACCCATACGGTTACGCAATATCAAGGTTACGATGCGCTTAATTTCCCCGATACCATCACACGAACGGTCGAGGATGGTAATGGTGAACGATTTGTTGAAAAAACGAGCACACGCTATCAGCATGATACGCAGCGTTGGTTAATCGGCAAACCTCGTGATGTATCTGTGACCAAATCCAATGGTCACGATTCTCAAACGAGAAATACGACCTTTTCTTATGATGCAAATACCGGGGCTTTGGTTAAGCAAACCGTCGAGCCTGGGCATGCACTCTCGTTAACGACGCAATTTGACTACAATGCCAGCGGATTTCGCACCTTAGAGCGTACGACAGGCAGTGGTGAAACACGTCAATCGACGACCCTGTACGATGCTTTAGGTCGAGTGACGAAGCATACCAACACCCTTGGTCACTTTGTCACGACCACTTATAACAACTCGTGTGGATTGCCCGACACCGTCACCGATGCTAATGGGTTGACGACCCGTTTTTCTTATGACGATTACTGTCGAGAAATTAAGCAAATCTTGCCCGATGGTAATTGGGTTGAACAAGTCTATGAATGGAGCGATGGCGCGGATGCCGGTTTAGACCAACACGGATTGACGTTGGGTGACCGCAGCATCTTCATGGTGACCACACAAACCTCTCAGGGCGGTTTATCGACCACGTATTTTGACAAGTTGGGGCGTGAAGTGCGCACCAAGCAATTGAACGGTGATGGCAAAACCGTGATGGTTGATAAGGCTTACGACGCAAAAGGCCTGCTCGTTGGGGAAACCGTGCCTTATTTTGAGGGGTACTTTGCAGGTGATGCGACGTACTGGTTACAAACCACTTATGACGCGCTAGGTCGACCTATAGCTCAAACTCAACCAACGGAAGATGTCGGTGACCTTGTTGCGACCACTCGCTATCAAGGTTTAACCGCAACAATAACGGGCCCCGGTACATTTGAGAAGGTTGAGCAAACCAATGGTTTGGGACAAACGGTCCAAATCGTAGAAAATGGTCAGTCAACCCTACGCTATACCTATGATGCAGTCGGTAACCTCACCCAAACCGATACCAATGGACTGATAACGGAGCTGAGTTATGACCAGCTCGGTTATAAAACTAAGATGATTGACCCTGCGATGGGCACTTGGACGTATGGTCACAACGCGTGGGGGGAGCTGGTTTGGCAACAGGATGCGAAAGGACAGCGCACCACATTCACTTATGATGCACTCGGTCGTAAAATTAATGAAACTCGCCCAGATGAAATCAATCAATGGCAATATGATCAATCGTTGAAAGGCGGACTGGATGCCTCCAGCAGTGACAGTAGCCAGCGTCGCTATACGTACGATGCGTTGGGGCGCACTCAATCGATGACCCTATCCATTGATGGCTCAGAGTACACGACCTACTACGAGTACAATGAAGAAGGTCGTCTCAGTCGGGTGACTTTCCCGTCGGGGATGAACTTAGATAAAGATTACGATGTGAATGGTCTGCTTAAGCGAATGAGTATCCCTTATTCTGATATTTGGGATAGCCAATACCTGCAAATTGAGGAAGCGTTAAAAGCCACCTCAGAGCGCATTGTTGAACTCGAGATGCAGGCTTATGAGCTTGAGAAAAGTGCGCAATTTTATATCGAAGAGTCTGAGCGTTTACGTCAAGCGGCAGCGCAGTTGTTTGCCAAAAGTAATAGTTACCAAAATACCGCCAACAAACTCAGCGCCAGCGCGAGTTCGATATTTAGAAGTGCCAATATTAATGCTAACCGCGCCGCGAGTTATCGTCGTAGTGCACAATATTATTGGCGAGCTTTTGGTAATCGAGTGTTCAGTAACTACAAAACACAAAATGGCTACGCGTATTACAAATATGACCGATGCACCAAGAAAGATTGGAAAGGTAATTGTAAAAAGAAAGAGTATTTTACCGCTAAAGTACCATTATGGATGGTTCAAACTCACCGCTGTACGACGTGGAAAGGCAATAAGTTTTGCTTCAATGGTGCTCAAGCCAGTATTAACTTAACGCAAGTGTATAACCAATGGGCAAACCACTATCAAGCCATTGCGAATCGTCAGCGTGCTCAGGCAAACCAAAAGCAGAGTCAGGCCAACCACTATCAAGCAGCCTCTGATAATGCAGAGCGTCGCGCGAATGAATTGATTGCGCAAGCGCAGCAAAATGCCGCGTTAGCCAGACAAGAAACCGATTTACTGTCTAACTTAACCGATGAACTCGATGATTTGGTGGTTGCGGAGGCAGAGCTTCAAGAGATAATGGACCAGCGTCTGGACGATGATACGGCGGAAATTGTCTGGGTCGCGACCAGTCGTGATAACTTTGGACGAATTGGTGGGGAACTCTTTGGTAATGGAATGTTGACAAGGCGTGATATTGACCGCTCTCGCGGAACGGTTCAACGCATAACGACGGGAATGGGAGATAACTACCTTCGAGACATTCATTATACTTACGATGAGCGTGGTAACGTTCTGCGCAAAGTCAGTGCTGTCCGAAATCAACAAGAGTACTACCAGTACGATGATTTTGATCGTTTAACACAATGGCACTACAGCGATAACCGCAGCGTTGCTCAGGTCGAACGCGATTACCGTTATGATGTGTATGGAAACTTGACGTATAAAACCGGACAAGGCCAGTTTAATGTTAATGCCAACGGGCAATTGGTTGGCGATTACACGTATGATGCCAACGGCAATATGGTTTCAGGTCGCGGAAGAACCATCGCTTGGAACTCGTTTAACAAGGCCAAGCACATTAATGACAATGGCGCGGTTGCTCAGTATGAGTATGGTAGTGAGCGAGAGCGTGTAAAACAGACGTCTGATGGGGTCACAACCTACTACATCAGCCCTGAGTACCAGTTAGAGGTGTCGACCAACGCGGACGGTAAGGTTGTAACAGCGATGCGCCACCGATTTATGGCAGACAGTCAGGCGGTCGCTGAGCACGTGAAAACGTTAATTGGCAGTGAAAAGCAAATTGACCGAACCGCTTACTTCCATCGAGATGCGTTAGGGACGGCAGATTTAATCACCGACCCGAATGGGCAAGTGCAAATAGAACGTGGTTATACGCCGTTTGGTGAGCTTTTAGCGTCGGCAGAGTTACAAGCCACACCTATGTTTACCAACGCTGAGATGCGCGGTTTCACTGGGCATGAAAATGTCGGTAACAGCAGCGGTCTTATCAACATGAACGCTCGACTTTACGACCCAGCCATTGGTCGATTCTTGAGTGCGGATACGTTCGTACCAGAACCAAGCTTTAGCCAAAGTTACAACCGTTACGCGTACGTTTATAACAACCCGTTAAAATATACGGACCCGACGGGGCATTGGGTGTGGTGGGCCGCGGCCATGGCCTTTTTTGTTGTGAGTCAAACCTTTGAAAATCCGGCGATACAAATGGCAGGGATGGTGGTTGGTGCTATCGCGATGGGGTACGCCGCCTCCGGGTTGTATGCGGGATTACAACCTGTCGCGCAAGCGGCTGCTAGCGGAGCAACCGTGTCATTTTCTACGACTTATATCACGACAGGTGACTTTGGTGACTCGATGCAAGCTGGCGTGTTAGGAGGGCTCTCTGCGGGTGTCACCTATGGGGTAGCTCATGGTGCTGCGGGTGGCACAAGTCCGTTTGGCGCCGCTCTGCCCGTCGCTCATGGTGTGGTGCAAGGCGGCTTCCATGAGCTGCAAGGTGGCAGCTTCAATCAAGGCTTTATCAGTGGTGTCATTGGTAAGCTTGGCGGTGGCATTGTTCATGACGGTGATAAAACGCTGACGCTTCAGGAAGCTGGCGGTATGGTGATTGTGTCGGGTATTGCGGCGGCAGCCAGTGGGGCCAATAGTCGAGATGCAGTGATGCGATCTGCTATGAGTGTGATTACTATTTACCTTTACAACGACTTAAGCGGTATGAATGGCATAGCTAAAATGAGTGAAGCTAAAAGTATAATGCAAGACGCTGACGATGTAGCGACAGTTCAAACAATAGAGTTTTTTAAAAAAGAAGGGCCAGCTCTTGCGGTTGACTCTTTAACGGTTACAGTTGGCAGTATTGACTGTGTCGCCGGCTCTAAGATCGGGTGCGCCCCAGCATTATGGGCGGCTGCGAGCATTGATGCTAGGTTTAATCAACAGTCGCATATAGTTGAACAAGGGTTAATGCAATTGAATATTCCTTACGCTCCGGAGATAACGAACTTAATAGGTCTAGGTTTGTCTGCTCAAGGAACGGTGAACTTTATGCAGGGTTATACCACTTTAGACAACACCATTGATGCAGTTGGGACGGGGGTACTTATTTATGAGGGCAGCAATAAGCCCTAGAGGGGTGGCGTTATACGCTTTGCTTATAATGACCTGGTTCTTTTTTACGGCATATAAAACAGATGGTGCCGAATCGATTGTAGCTACAAAATTAATTTTTTTGGGTGAAGATACAGAGCGATTTGGAGGGATATCTTTATATTATCAAACTGAAAAAGGAACTAAGTTGAGAGTGAGAGTAAATAAAGAGAGCTACATGAAATTAAAATACTCAAACCTCACAGAGGAAAACTTGTGTAGTGTTGTTTACTTTAGGAATGAAAGTCTTGTTTTTAATGAATACCAAAGTGTGAAGTCTATACAATGTGATGGGCGTAACCTTTACTCTCTTTTAAAGTGAAAATAGATAATCTTATGAAATTATATTACGCGTCAGTATTAGCATTACTTGTTGGTTGCGGTGGAGGAAGCGGCGGCGGTAGCTCTTCCTCTGCAAACTCAGAGGATACTGTCACTCGTTACAGTAGTGATTATGCAGCTTCTGATTTACGAGTGTTCTTTGCATTATCGGTAATAAGCCCATCCGAGGCTGAAATCGAGGGATATGTTCAAGATAGTTCGTTTAACTATGTTGCAATTAATGGCGGTGACCAGCTAGTTGCTGAAGTTGATAGCCTAAACTTCTCGTTAGCTGAAACATCGATGGAAGGAGGTGTTTACTATTATGGTGGGGATGTTTCAGCAAGCGCCTCAGAGTACATTGTAAAGTTATTGAGAGGGGATGTTGTTCAAAGTTCACTGGCAGTAAATGAACTACCGTTACCCTTTACATTAACGACAAGCTTTGCAGGCGAAGTGATAGATATATCATGGGCTCCTGAGGCAGACCATACATACTCTTACCTAGTGGAAACGCTAACTTGTAAAAATAGTATTGAGACCAATATCAGAACTGTGTCACCAGATATTAACGCTGGTGAGCATCTACTTAATTCAGGCTCTTACAATAAGAGCTTGAGTGAAGTGTTTGGTCAAACGCAAGCACAGTTAACTCAAGGTTTTGATAGCTGTATATTTGAGATGGATATTATAGCGAGCAAGGACTCGTTACCATCTCAAACCAATGGACAATTAACTCTTGATGTTGTTCAAAAAAGAAAGATCAAAATAGAGCTTTAGTCTTGTTATAGAGAACCTGTCTAGTAATCTAACGCCTTTCTCTTTGTTGAATGATTTAACAGGAGAGAGGCGTTATTGTTTGAATAAAAACTCACCCCAAGGTTTGATTTATTCCCGTGCTAGTCTGGCCTTGAAGCTAATACTCTAAATCATAATTGTCCAGAGGCTTCATAAGCATGAAGTTTGACTCGTGGCACTTTTCTTTCAAAGTGCCTGCTAGCTAAGAACAGCCCCTTTTTTGAGTTAGAAATCCATTTCGCAGTGTGCGAATCGCAACCTGCGAAATGAACTTATATTTGCCCCTTTCCTTATATGGAATCCACGTATTTACAAAGTGATTTAGCAATTAAAGTTAAGATGCG
>NZ_OSDX01000095.1:0-13614 GCF_900382755.1 Vibrio sp. Evd11 | reverse complement strand
TAGGGTCTCACTTTGCTAAGTGTAGATTGGCAAAGGAGGGAGTGGATTCCATACATCACTTTACCGTGTGATGTGACTGGCCAGCCGTAGTTAGCGCCCGCTTTTATTAGGTTGATTTCATCACCACCGCGTGGCCCGTGTTCAATAGACCAAAGTTTTCTACTGGGGAAGTCGTAAAAGAGTCCTTGTGGATTTCGATGACCAAAGCTCCAAATCTCATTGAGAACCTGGTCGTTATCGGTGAATGGGTTATCGCTAGGTATGCTTCCATCTGCATTCAATCTCAATATCGAGCCTGCATGAGTCAGCGTGTTTTGGCCGTTGTCTCTGTCACCACGATCACCGATTGAAAAATACAGATGGCTATCATCAAAGGTTATTCGGCTACCGAAGTGACGGCCTGTATCTGTTCTTGATTTAGACACAAACACATCTTGCCAGTTAGACACTTCACCGTTTGAGTAACTGGCAGAAGCGAGGGTTGTTACGCCTTCACCATCGACCTCTTTACTATAAGTGACATAGAACTTCCCAAGTTCAAAAGGGGAGCGCGCGATATCCAACAGACCACCTTGGCCTTTCGCCCAAACATTGGGAAGCCTGAACAGTGTGCTTTGTTCACCAGTCTTTAAATCAACGTGTTTAATCACGCCTGCTTTTTCTGTGAGAAGCATAGTACCGTCATCGACATAAGCGAGACCCCATGGAATCTCGAGGCCGTCAGTGATCTTCTCTGCCTGCCATGCAAATACTGGAGTTGAAGCCATTGGACCTGAAACGATGAGTGCCAAAGCACAGGAAAGAATACGATGATGAGTGTTCATTGAAGTCCCTTGATTGTCATGACGTTGTTTTAGTTTAGCCTGTGGCTGGTAAGTGGATAGTTAAGATAAATGAAAAGTGACTATTCACATATTTAGTTGAGCGAGTATTGTATGATTATACAAGCTCACGTATGTTTACCCTGCCATCCTCTATTCGATTTTTCGGAGCACAATGAATACTAACCCTGCAACCTTTTCGTTATTTTCTCTGTCTTTACGTTGTCAGGTAGATATTCAAGCTATCTATTCTCAAACCACCCGATCTCAAAACAGCAGTTCTATTGGATACTTTACATCATGAGTCGTCGATTTGACTTTAAATCGATCCTACTTGCGTGTTTGGTCATCAGTATCGGCCAACTCAGTATGGGGTTGGTGTTTCCTTCTTTACCTTGGATCGCGAAAGACTTCGATGTCTCGCTAGAGCAAGCTCAGCTCTTAGTGAGTGTCTATTTGTTAGGTTTTGGTCCATCTCAGTTTATTTATGGTCCAGTTTCAGACGCGCTAGGACGTAAAAAAGTACTGCTAACCGGTTTGTTGATTGCCATGCTTGGGCTGTTGATGATCATCTTCTTTAGCCATTCATTTACTAGCATGGTAATGGGACGTTTTCTTCAAGGTTTAGGGACTGGCTGCTGCGCTGTACTTGCTCGCGCTTCAACACGAGATAGATTCAGCGGAGCAGACTTGCCTTTGGCGATGTCCTACATTGCGATGGTCGCGTCTATTACACCTTTGATTGCGCCCGTAATCGGCGGCTTTATTAACTTCCATTTTGGCTGGAGCATGGTGTTCATATCGCTACTTGGCTATGTCTCATTAGCTTGGGTTGTGCTGGCATTCAAGTTTAAGGAAACCGTCACTCAGATCTCTGCTATTCCTTCGCCAAAGAAAATGATATCGCAATACAAAGAGTTGTTAACCTCTCGCTATTTTATGAGCTTTGCGAGTATTGGCTGGCTTAACTTTAGCTTGATGATCACCACAGTGTCAGTGATGCCGTTTATCATGCAAAACCAGATTGGTATGACGTCAGACGAATACGCAATGTGGGCGGTGATTCCCGCATTAGGGATGCTTGGTGGTACAAGTCTGTGTAACCGTATTCGCCCTATGTTGGGAAACAAGAAAACTCTCTTATGCACACCTGTATTGCACGTTGCTGCAGCCTTGTGGCTTTTCTTCTGTCCACTTGAACCTTTGTACCTAATGATTGGCCAGTTCTTGATGATCCTTGGTAATGGTATTGCGCTACCTTGTGCTCAGGCGTTAGTGATGTTGCCTTACAAAAAGAACGCAGGCGCGGCTGCTGCGATGTCTGGCGGAGGTCAAATGGTTGTGTCTTCTATGGTAAGTATGGGGCTGGTTCAGTTAGGGCTAGGGGAAGCGTGGCACCTGTCGATCGTGATCATGGTGTTCACACTGATTACTCTGTTTAATATTTTACGAGGCTTTAGTAGCCAAGAAGCGAGAGAGTCTCAGCTTAATTAGTGAGTAGATATTCTAATAAGGCCATTGAAGTTCTCTGATTTCAATGGCTTTTTTTGTTGGGTGTGGTACTTGGAATGAAAGCCTGAGCTATTCGCAGACCACCGCAACCTTCTCACTCGCTGCAGTATTGGCTGGAACCGGATGATCGATCAGTCGGATAGGGGATTCATACAGTGCAGACAAAGCTTCTTCATCGAGCAACTTATCGGCACTGCCTTCAAATGCGATCTGTCCTTTTTTCAGGGCGACAATGTGTGTCGCGTAACGCAGCGCTAGGTTCAAATCGTGCAAGATGACAATCACCCCAACATTTTCCTTTTTGTTGAGCTCAGATAGTAAACCCATAAGTTGAAACTGGTGATGCACATCCAGTGCCGATGTTGGTTCGTCGAGGATCAATACTGGTGACTGTTGTGCCAGCAACATAGAGACCCACGCGCGTTGACGTTCACCACCTGACAAATCATCCGCTAATGCCTGTGAAAACTCGGCGACACCAGTTCTTTCCATTGCCTGTTGAATGATCGACTTATCCTCAGAGTTCCAACGGCCTAATGCGCCTCTCCAAGGGAAACGCCCTAAACGAACTAACTCTTCTACGGTTAAACCTGCAGAAGCGGGAAGTTTTTGCGGTAAATAAGCAATTTTCTTTGCTAAGTCTTTGCTTTTGAGTGAAGAAAGAGAAGATCCCTCGAACTCGACGGTGCCGTGATCCGGTGACATTTGTCCTGATAGCAAGTTAACGAGCGTGGATTTGCCAGAACCGTTATGACCAAGAACTACGGTCAGTTCATCGGTCGGAATAGTGAGATCGTCAACTGAGAGAATGGTTCGGTTGTCTCGAACGATGTTGATGTTTGAAAGCTGGAACATGTCGGTCCTGTATCGAGACCAATAGCGATGCTTAATGAAAGCAAATCTGTCGCACTGGTCTTTAAAATAGTGGTTGTTATTTAGCCGTTTTCTTATTGTCAGGGTGCCTAGGGCAGTCGTCACAGTACTTTCTTGAATCGCACTTATAAACGAGGCAGCAACTGACTCTGATCAGTTTTAGCATTCCTAAATGGGCATCGACCTTAAGGCTGTCTAAATGACTTTCAGGCAATTGGCATGCTTCTAACCAAAGCTTAGCTTGCTCAGTGATATAATCATTAGTCAGGCTTGGTTCGTGCTGCTGAAGTTTTATCAAACTGCCTAACAATAGATCGGCCAATAAATGATTGGTAAATCCTGGGCGAATACGTGTCCATTCACTTATTTGGCTGCGATAAAACTCAGTCAATGTAAGAATGGCTTCACCAGCCTGTGGGATAAGTTCTTCAGGTGAACCATGCTGATGATCACCATTAAAAAAGCGATAGCCAGTAACGAACTCTTTGTATCTAAACTGACCGATGTTCTTGATATCGGGCAGTGAATGAAGCCCATAGATAGAAATGAAGGTCACATAGATAGGCTGCCAGCACACGAGATCCCACGTACGCGTTAACCAATACGCTTTGCCTGCTTCAGGGTGGCTTTGCGCAAGCCCATCGTAAACTCGTTTGAGTTCTTTATGGCTATTCTCATTTGTTATCGCAATGCTCTTGCTATGAAGTGCGCCAAAGCTTCCGCTTAAATACGGGGTAACTTCTTTTGAGTAAGCGAAGATTTTCTGATGTAGAGACGGGGCTTTCCGACGAGTGATAATATTGTGCAGTTGGGGAAGCATCTTAAATCAATAAATGAGAATCAGTTGCGTTATCATAACGGACATAATCGAGGATAACCATACAAAATGGAGCATCTACTCGGTGCTTTTGACGTTTTTGAGATTTATAAAGTGTGGGCAGGCTGTACATTTTTAAGTGATAAAAGCCTTTTTAAATGATAAAACTATTGGTGAACCTAATCTTTTGCTACTTACTATAGAGAATATGAAAGCTTGAATATGAACACACCAGCATTTGATCGTATCAGCCGCGTTCTGGCTTATATCCATGCGAACTTAAGCTCGACATTATCGCTAGAAGATATTGCGAAACAAAGCTGTTGGTCTCGCTGGCAACTGCAAAGAGTGTTTCAAGCTGAAACCGGGCTTACTGTGGCTAACTATGTGAGAGAGCTAAAGTTGAGTCAGGCTGCCGAAGAGCTACTTGATGGAAGAGAGCGTGTTATTGATGTTGCACTCGGGCTGGGATTCAACTCAGAAATCAGTTTTAGTCGTTCCTTTAAGCAGATGTTTGGGGCGAGCCCAAGCCAATATAGAAAAGCGGGCAAAAGAGTAGGGCTAAGAAAGCCGATACAAGTATCTGAAACCGTGAGTGCAGAAGAGAAAGGCGCTCTGAGTTTTGTTGAGGTTCGCATTGATGAAAAAGAGTCGTTTCTTGTTAAAGGCATGACATCAGAAATCAGCGGCTTGTTTTCACTAACACAAGATTTTGCAGAGAAAGTCCCTCAACTTTGGTCTCGCTTGGAACAGGAAGTTACGATTCCAAACGATAATGTGCTTCAGTTTATTGGCGTCGTTGATCTTACTCAGTCTTGTTTCGATGGGACCAACATCCACTATTGGGCTGGTGTTGAGCTTCACGACGGAATTTCCATCCCGCAATTACCAAGCATTATCTCTGATAAATTGAATCTGTTGACCATCCCTAAGCAAACTTATGCGGTGGTTAAACATTGTGGGCCGATTGGAAACTTGCGACATACCTTGAGTTGGTTTGTGCTTAACTGGCTGCCGAGTTCTGGTTATCGTGGTGTCGATGGCTATGAACTCGAAGTGTACCCATTTGGCTATCAAGCCCATGCATCAGATGCTGAAATGGAGTACTGGGTTCCTATTATTAAATCGTAATCATATCCCCACGAAACCTCTTTCTGTAAAACCTGCCACTGAATAAGGTCAATTGTGTTTTTAATCAGCAATTGGCCGGTTTTCATTAAAATTAGGCCAAGTTCTTTTTTAATTTGCACCAAATTGTTAATTATCCCATCTCTAGATACATACAATGCAAATGAGATTTATTATTATTTATATTAAGCATTGGTACCGAGGGAATCATGACCACTCACACTCGTTTTAAGTATTCATCATTGGCAGTAGCGTTGCTCACTGCATTTTCAGCGCAAGCGTTGGCGGAAGAAACCGTTACAGCGGCAGACTCGAATATCGAGACTGTTACTATTATGGGTAAAGCCTATCGTAATACAGCCACAAAATCGGCACTTGAGCCAGAAGAGACGCCTCAAGGTATTACCGTTATTGATGAAGAACAGTTAGAGCAACGAGGTGTGAAGTCCCTCAACCAAGCGCTTAGATACGCGCCTGGTGTTGTAACCGAGCAGAAGGGCGCATCCGTAACAATGTACGATACGTTCTCTATTCGTGGCTTTAGCAACAACCAAAGTTACTACGATGGTTTGGTGCTTCCGTTCCTAACAGGTTGGAACCTGCAACCTCAGATAGACCCTATTGCGATTCAGCAAGTAGAAGTGTTTAAAGGCCCTACGTCTGTGTTGTATGGATCGATGCCACCGGGTGGTATGGTCAACATGATCGCGAAGGCACCACAAGAAGACGGGTCTACAAAAGTTGGTGTATCTACAGGTTCACGAAATCTAATGGAAGCCTCAATTGATACTTCAGGTCAGCTTGGCGACAGTGATTTTTCATATCGTTTAGTTGCTCTCGCTCGTAAACAAGACAGCCAAGTTGATAACGCAGAAGAAGAGCGTTACGTGATTGCTCCATCACTAGATTGGCAGGTATCTGATAGAACACTTATTAACTTCAATCTTTACTATCAGAATGATCCGTCAATGGGTACTAACTCTGCAATGCCGCTTGAAGTGCTGAAGGCAAGTGATCCATCTGTGTCGATGGGCGACAAGAACTGGAGTACCTTTGAACGTGAAGTCTTGATGTTAGGTTATAAGATCAATCATCAAATCAACGATAATTGGACTTTCCTTCAGAACGCTCGTTATACCGATGCGTCTCTGTATCAAGAGAATACTTACCACACCGCGACTAATTTCAATCCTGCGACAGGCAGTTTAATCCGAAATGCTTACAGTACAGATGAAGATTCACAGAGCTTTGTTATCGATAACCAAGTTTCAGGCCGCGTCGAAATTAGTGGCTTAGAGCACAATTTACTATTCGGTGTCGACTACCTAAAGCTAACAGGTGATTCTCTGTACAAAGAATTCACTGCGAATGCGGGTTTCTATGGGTTTGATGCTTACAATCCGAACAATGACCTTTTGGATAAAAGCCAGCTTCAAGAGAACTACCGTGAATCTCACGACATTACGACCGAGCAGCTAGGATTATATTTCCAAGACCAAGTTCGCTACGACGCACTGGTTCTGCTGGCTGGTGGTCGTTACGACATGTTCAAGGCAAGCGATGATAAAAATAGCTCTTATCCAACTTATGATGGAAAAGAAGAAGCCGATCATAATCAGTTCTCTTACCGTGTAGGTGCTTTGTATGAGTTAGATAATGGTATTTCTCCGTTTGTAAGCTACGCGACGAGCTTTGAGCCGGCGGCAGGTACTGATATTAATGGTAACTCTTTAAAACCTCAGCTAGGTGAACAGGTCGAGTTGGGTATCAAATACCTGTCTCCAGATATGTCGCAACAGGTTACGGCTTCTTACTTCCATATAACTAAGAAAGACTCAATTGCAGCAGATCCATCAGATCCGACATATCGCTCTAAGATTCAATTAGGTGAAGTACGCTCTCAAGGTGTGGAAGTCGAAGGCCGATGGTTTGTAACGGAAGATTGGGATGTGAACGCGAGCTATACATACGTCGATATGGAAGTAACGGAAGATGCAAACCCTGACCTTGAAGGAACGACACCAATCTACGTACCGACACACGCTGCGAATTTGTGGAGTAATTACTATGTGTACGGTGGTGCTTTAGCAGGTACGCGTTGGAGTGCTGGCGCTCGTTACATGGGTGAGATGGAAATGGATGCGACAAACACTCAAGGCAAAGTGCCGTCTTACACGGTTGTCGATTTATCCCTGGGTTACGACTTAGGTGAGGCAAGCGACACACTATCTGGTGCAACGGCTAACTTGATGGTTAACAACCTGTTTAATGAAGAGTACTACACCTGTTACGACCAATCGAACTGTTGGTTCGGTGCTGAGCAGTCTGTAGAGCTAAGCGTGAACTATGAGTTCTAACTAAGTTAGTGTATCCAATTTAAAGCAGCCTAGTTAAGGCTGCTTTTGTCGTTTGAAGAAATATAGAATTTAGATTGAGTAGGCAAAGATATGAGCTTAAAACCAATAGCTTCCCATGTTTCTAAAATAAAGAGCTTGCATACAAAGTTGGCGGTATCCGTATTAGCGAGCGCTTTATCGTTTAATGCGATGGCCGCTTACCAAGTTGAAGACAGCGAGGGAGTTAAAACCCTTGAAGCTCAGCCCGTTAGAGTGGCTGCGTTGAACTGGGATATTGCTGAACAAGTGATTGAACTCGGCGTTACGCCAGTCGCAGTGCCCGATATTGCAGGTTATACCGATTGGGTTGTTCAGCCTGCGATTCCTGAAGGCGTGGCGGATATTGGCACTCGAACTGAGCCCAATTTTTCTGCTTTGAAAAAGCTAAACCCTGATGTGATTCTTATTGCTTCTCCTCAGAAAGATCTTCAGGAACGACTTTCTGAAATCGCGCCCGTGCTTTACTACCAAACGTACAGTGAACAACACAGCAATGCTGCGGCTGCTATCGAGAACTTCAAAAAGATAGGTCAATTACTTGGCAAAGAAGAGCAAGCGAACAATAAACTGGCTGCGATGGATGAACGTATTGCGGTTCTAAAAGCTGAACTAGATAAAGCGTATCCGGGCGACAAGCCGAAAGTCACCTCTTTCCGTTTTGCGAGCACGACTTCGGTTTACATATACAGTGACAACTCGATTCCACAATATGCGCTTGAACAGCTGGGCTTTGAAAATGCGATGGATCTTCCTGCGAGTCAGTGGGGCATCAGTCAAAAACGAATGACTGAACTTAAGAACGTCAAGGGTGGCATTGCGCTTTACTTTGAACCTTTCCCATATCAAGACAAGTTAGACCGTTCTCCGGTTTGGAAGAGCATGCCTTTCGTTCGTAATGGTCAATTTAGCCCAGTAGCGGCAAGTTGGAGTTACGGCGGTGCCATGTCGATTTTGTATAACGCTGAAGCCATGGCGCAATCGCTGCTGACGCTAGCGGAGTAGTAATGAAATCCAGTAGTTTTATGATGGGGGTTGTGCTGTTTTGTGCTGCCCTTGTTCATTTATGGTTAGGGCAGTCTGAATTTGGTCCTATTGGTGAGTTGCTTCAACAAGTCTCACAGATCAGTGATATCGCTACATTCAACTCAATGGTCGATGATTCATTCGAGTTGATGGCGTTAGCCTATGTCAACTTACCTCGCTTGGTGATGGCGATTTTGGTTGGCGGAACACTTGGCACCATCGGTAGCTTGTTTCAACAATTGACGCAGAATCGCATGATGTCTCCACTGACACTCGGTACATCATCAGGTGCATGGCTTGGTCTGGTTATTCTGAATGTGGTCGCGCCGATGTTGGTCGCTCAGTATTCAGTTTGGTTTGCTTTGGTCGGTGCGCTGCTTGCGATGGGGCTGATTGTTTCGATTGTTGGAATCAAAAACATGAGCGGCTTGCCAATTGTATTGGCGGGTATGGCGGTCAACTTGTTGCTAGGGGCATTTGCGACGGCGATTATTCTGCTCAACGATCAGTACGCACAAAATCTGTTCGTGTGGGGAGCGGGTGACCTAGGACAAAATGGCTGGGAACAAGTGCTTTGGTTAATGCCTAAGCTACTGCCGATCTTCGCCATCTTCTTATTGGCGCCAAGAGTTCTGACTTTGCTTTCGATCGGTACTGAAGGGGCAGCGGCGCGTGGCCTTAATATCGGTGCGACCTTCTTTGTGTTGATGGCAGTGGGAGTCTGGTTGGCTTCAGTATCTATTACCTCGGTAGGAGTGATCAGTTTTATCGGCTTGATTGCTCCGAACATCGCTAGGCATCTAGGGTTTCTAAAGGCCAAATCTGAACTCGTCGCAAGCTGTGTATTAGGTGCGCTATTACTCTGTGTCACCGACAGCTTGGCGATCTTCTTGGCACAATGGTCTTTGGACATGATTCCAACGGGGACGGCAACCGCGGTGATTGGTGCTCCTGCGTTGATCATTATTGCGAGAAAGCAAATGTCTGCTCAAGATCAGTTGTTTTTCTCAATGCCTAAAGGTCCGAAGTCTATTTCATCTTTGGCTTACTTCTTGTTGGGCACAATGATTGTTGGATTGCTTGCGTTGAGTGCATTATCTCAGCCTTCTTCTGGTATGGGCTATTTTGTTATCCCAGACGCATTTGAATGGTCTATTCGTTGGCCGAGAATGTTAACGGCGATATTTTCTGGTGGCGGTTTGGCGGTGGCTGGTGTGATTTTACAAAGATTGGTCTATAACCCGCTCGCAAGCCCTGACATTCTTGGTGTGTCGGCAGGTGCGGTTCTAGCTTTGATTTTCAGCAGCTTGTTTATGGGATATTCGATTCACTCATTGAGCCCTTGGATTGCTTTCTTAGGCAGTGCGATTGCACTGTGTTTATTGCTATTCCTTGGCAAGAAGCATCAGTTTGCACCTTCGATCTTGATTCTCACAGGTATTTCATTAACCGCAGTTTTGGAAGCTTTGGTGCAATTCTCTTTAACGCGAGTAGGTGAGGGGAAATACACATTATTGGCTTGGTTAGCAGGCTCTACTTACCGTGTGGAGCCCGAGTCAGCCACTATAATGGCTGTCGTGATAACGGCTTGTATTGGCGTTGCTCTGTTACTGAGCCGTTGGGTGACCTTAATTGCGACTGGCCGACAGTTCGCGAGTGCCAGAGGGCTGAATATCAATATCGCCTATGTGGCACTGTTGTGTATTGTTGCTATCTTATGTTCGGTCGTAACAACCACCATGGGGCCTGTCGCGTTTGTCGGCTTGTTAGCTCCGCATATCGCTGCAATGGTGGGTGCTCGTTTGGTTCGAGAGCAGATCATCTTGTCGTTTTTGATTGGTGCAGCATTGATGCTATTCGCCGATTGGCTAGGGCAAGTGGTGGTGTTCCCAGCGCAGCTTGCGGCGGGCACCTTAGTTTCAATTATTGGTGGCAGTTACTTCATATTCTTGCTGTTAAAGTCTCGAAGGTCGTAGAGACAGTGTTACCTATTTAATGAAATGTTAAGCAGAATATTAAAGCAGTGATAGAACGATCTATCACTGCTTTTTTGCTTTCGGCTGTTGGAAAAGAGTGGAGTGTTGAGACTGTGTAGACGATAAAATGAACAACACAGCTCTCGCTTCTTAATGTGCAAGTTTGGCATATGTTAATAAAATGTATAACCTAAAGGTCTGACCACTTAATTGAGTAGCCCACATGACCGATCTCTCTCGCATTACTTGCTCCATTGATGAAAACCAAATCGCGACCGTGGCATTAAATCGCCCTGACAAACTGAACGCCATTGATATGGCGATGTTTCAGGGCGTCAATGACATGATTAAGAACCTAAAAAAGAACACTGAAATTCGCGCGGTGATAGTGAAAGGTAATGGGGCTGATTTTTGTTCAGGGCTCGATATTAAGTCTTTGTTGACCAGTAAATCTGGCGCGATGAAGCTTTTGTTTAAATGGTTACCTACACTGCCAAACGCTGCTCAACATTTCTCTCTTGGTTGGCGAGATATTCCGTGTCCGGTTATTTTTGCGATTCACGGACGTTGTTGGGGAGGAGGGCTTCAACTCGTCAGCGGTGGTGATTTTAGAATTGCTAGCCCAGACGCAAATTTCTCTATCTTAGAAGCGAAGTGGGGGTTGATTCCAGACATGGGAGGCGCCATCGCATTTCGTGAGTTGATGCGTAAGGATCATACGTTAGAAATGGCAATGACGGCCAAGGTGATCGACAGTGAAACAGCAAAAGATTATGGGCTGGTAACCAAGATTGCCGAAGACCCTTACGCTGAAGCTTATGCGTTAGCACTTGAGTGTGCGAATCGGTCGCCAGATGTTGTCGCTGCAAATAAGAAACTCTACAACAAGACTTGGTGGTCAAGCCCAGGCATGGCCGTGTTTTACGAGACCTGGTATCAGATAAAGGTAGGGTTAGGCAAGAATAGAGCAATTGCTGCTCAACGTGAAATCAACCGCGACAAACCACGTCCATACGTCGCGAGAAAGTTCAAATAGCGTTTGTACAGGAATAACGGATATTCCATTTGCTTATGGGGCTTTGCGGTAACCTTAGAGCAATTTAATGTCTAAGGCTAAATGAGCAATCTGATGAACAAAACTTTTACTTACTCGCTAGCTGCCACCGCAATTTTTACAAGTTTAAATGCTTTCGCAAGTGGTCTGTTTTTACAAGAAGCTGTCGTCGCCAATGCTGGTACTACCGGCGCCGGGGACGGTGTTTATACTCGCTCTGCTGCTGCAATGTGGACGAACCCTGCCACCATGTCTCATATGGGCGAAAGCAAAACGACCATCAATACCATGGCATTTGATCTTGAGATGCAATATCAAGATAACCAAGATTCTAGCGGTGATGGTAAAGGGCACTCAGTGCTTCCTTCATTTGGTGCGTTTCATGCGCATCAAGTAACAGACAAACTGCACCTTGGTATCGCACTTGGCGCTGTCGGCGGCTCAAGCCTTGATTACGGCAGCGATTGGGCAGGTGCTGTACTTCTAGAAGATATTACTCTAACTGCAATGCAAGTGAACCCATCACTCAGTTATAAGCTGAATGACCAATGGTCTGTTGGCGCAGGTATTCAATTGAGTTGGGCAGCATTACAACAGTCATCTTCTCTTTTTATAGCCAAGCAAGACACTGACTGGGCTTATGGTTATAACCTTGGTGTAATGTATACACCAACAGAGAAGTTAAAACTGGGTGCGAGTTACCGCTCGAAACTAGAGCACGAATTCAACAATGATGTGAATGTCTTTACTGGCGGTAAACGTTCATTGAATACTGGTATTGATGTACCTGAACTCGTTGATGTCAGTGCAAGCTACGCATTGAATTCTCAATTAGATTTATTGGCAAGCATCCAGTTTCACCGTTGGAGCCAATGGGATAGTACGGTTTTAGATCTAGGTACAAACCAAAACGGCAATCTGCCGATTAGTCAGACTTTAGAGCGCGACTGGGATGATGTGTGGAAGTTTGCGGTTGGTGCTGATTATCAACTTAACTCAGACTGGCGTCTAAAAGCCGGCTTCTCTTACGAAACCTCTCCGCAAGACGACCCAACAATGCAGTATGTTGACCTTCCAGTAGGCGAGCAATATCGCTACTCGGTAGGCGCGTCTACTTACTGGGATGATATTTTAATCGACGTGTTCTACGAATACGCGGACTTAGGGTCGGTTGATATGGACAGATTTATGGTAGATGGTTCGTTCGACGGCCGTATCCACTTCATTGGCGTTAGCGCGACTTTCTAATGACAAAACATAATCTATTCATTGTGGCTGCGGTAACACTAGGTTCAACGGGTGCTTTTGCTGAAGAGAAGCACCCAGATGACCCGACTAAAATCGTGACCAAAGCCGGCGTTGCTTATAACGAAGAGCTTAAGTTCTCAGGCTCTATCGGGCTTGATGAAGCTCGAATGATCAATGCTCGTGTCAACGCTGATGGCGAAGAGTGGCGAGTGGGTGGTTCATGGTTATTACCGTTGGGTATCGTCAACTTCAACTTTAGTCGCTCTGAATACGACAACGATGCTTATAAGAATAATTACAGTATCGGGACATTTGTTCCGTTGAGTTATTTTGATATTGAGCCGTTCGGATGGCAAATCTTCCCGATGGCTGGCTACAGCTATAACGATGGTGAAGTGGCGGTATTCGATGATGATAATGTAGGTTCTGATTATGTGTTGATGCCGAGTTCAACACATGGTGGTTATATTGGTGCCTTTGGCTTGAAAACTATCACTGATGAGTGGTCTATCATGGGCTTCGGTGGTGGTTCAATGGGTTCTGACGATTACTCCGGCTATTGGGCTGGCGTCGGCGCAAGCTACAAATTGAGTGATGCTCAATCATTCAACTTCTTCACTATTTTTGCTGAGGACGATTTCGGTGAAAATAACAGTGTCGGTGCATCGTATACCTACGAATTTAACTAGCTAAATTTAAGGCCCCATGTGGCTTTGTTGCGTAATTCATTGGAACTAAACCTAAAACCTACGATCTGATCAGCTAC
>NZ_OSDX01000008.1:0-139903 GCF_900382755.1 Vibrio sp. Evd11 | reverse complement strand
TGTGATCGTCAAATCGATCATAATTTTGATTAAAAAACGCTCACGATCTCACCCTGGACCAAACAATGGTAATGATCGTCGAAACATGATCGTTTTTGAAGATCAAGAGTAACTAAAACTAACCTGCTAGCTTTATATTAGCTAGCAGGTTACAGGAGGATAATATGTATTTTTCACTTGGTTCAAACGCTGTAAAAAAGAACTTCCTAGATCTCTATTCAAGAAAAAATGATATCAATAACTTATCTCAAGATAATGCTAAGCAAAGCCTTAAAAATTCGTATATACAAACAATATCGCAATTTATACCAATAGCTCTGGATAACATCACAAATCGCAATCAGATACTTAAAGTAAATGACCCAAATCTATGTAGTCAACTATCTACAGGTTATAACTTATCAAAACTCGACGACTTATCTCAGTCAGACATCATATCTAACTCAACATGCAATGTAACTTCAGCAGAGATGGCAGACTATTTACTCTCTCTAGACTATATAAAAGAGTTATCGCCTGATCTCCATGAAGTTTTCGAATTGGCTATTAATGTCATGTTTTTTATGCGTTCAGAACAAGCAAGTGGAGGAAGCACATCTGGTATGCCGGGCGTTATTTGGGTAAACCCTAAAACAAATTGGTGTATAAATAACCGAGTCGAATTCCTTGTTCATGAATTAACACATAACCTCTTATTTATTGAAGAACTGATTAGAGGCCTTTATTCGTATGAAAATATGTATAAGGAAGAGAACTGGACTCGTTCTGCAGTTTTAAATAAATCTCGCCCTCTCGACAAGTCATATCATAGTGCAGTTGTAGGAACCGAATTACTCTTATTTCGACACGAGTTATCGATCGTACCCGAAGAATATTGCGCTCACCCGCCAACAGAACAACTATTAGCGCAAACACTATCTTCTATTCGCTCTTGTTTAGGCTCTCACTTATTGAAACCAAGAGGGAAAGAGGTATTAGAAGTTTGTTATGCAAAACTGGAGAAAATATGAGCTTTTCTGAGAAGGAGCAAGCATTCATCGGTGCCCTATTGGTTAACAATCAGCTTTCTAACAAGACCCAGTTGATGAGGTCACTGGATGAAGACAGCTCCTCCATCACCGACCATATAGAGACATTGTTGTCCGGAGCAAGAATGACGAGTGACAGGGCTAGGTTTTTCCGCAATGGGATCGAACAAACTGAATTGGTTTCCGCCAAAGGCATGAATAAGCATGGGAAAACCAACCTCTATATAAGAAACGATAAGCTATACGATCAATTTTTAATGGGAGGTACATTTGCTATGGACTCTATCGATGAGTTCAAAGGCTACTTTTCATCTACAGCTCGGCAACTTAGCGAACGCCTTCATTGTGAAACATCAGCTAACTTGTATGTTTCGTACGGTTCAATCAGCGGGTTGGGATACCACAAAGACGACCACCATGTGTTGGTCAAACAACTGGTTGGTCAGAAGCGCTGGCAATTTGGCAAGAGCCAAAACGATATAGTACTCAACGAAGGTGACCTCCTATTTGTTCCTAAAGGCGTTGCTCATAACCCGATATCGGAGTCTCATCAATCATTCCATGTGACTTACAGTATTGTTACGCCAACGTTATCGGATTTCTTAAAATGGGCGTGCTTACCAGAACACCAAGCGAGGCTGGATAACGTCAGTGCAGAAGAGCATATGGCGCTTAACGAGGAGATCGAGTTGTTGCACGCTAATTTCCTTAAATACAGAAAGAACAAAGCAAACGCCTTTCGAAATTACAGCACTAAACGGATATTCCCTGCATGAAGTTTGAATCAGTAAGGTCCATTGCGCTAAGCATGTTCAATACGCACGCTTGGTTAGCTATCTCTTTTGCGAGCATACACCAACTCTCTATCGCAATATCTGTCTACGCATCCGTTCAAATCATCTACGAAGTCAACAATGTTGGCTTCGATAGTATTGATTTCAAACTGTGGGCCGTTGTTTACTTGACGTGCATGGTCCTACCTTACTGTGTTTCATATTTCAGTGATATGTCTCGGGAGTCGTGGTTCTGCTCTGCTCTGAGTGATTTTTGGTCTGCTGCCACAACAATCTACGGTTCGTGCACCAACAAAACCGACACCGATAACATCAAAGGAGTTCTGGTCTCTCAAGGTAAAGAGACCATCATTAACTTTATTGGTTATTCGTTTCATTCTATCTCTGCACTACTGAACTTCAGTTTGAGCTTGTTAGTGATTAGTGTTGTTTTAGATTATCGGTTTGCTCTCTCTGTCCTAGTCAGTTCACTCTTTATTGCTGCCTACAAGATGTATATATCCAAAAGAATGGAGTGGTTGTCAGAGACTAGAAATACTCAAGGCTCAATCCTTACCAAGAAATTATCCGCCATCCATGAAAACTATCATCACGGATCCTCTATTAATCGTGCAAGTTTTCAGAGTGATACACGCTTGAGCACCGAGGCATACCTTTCATCTAGGATGAATGAGGCTCGCAGCAAATACGCTGCAATGCTGATCACCTCTTTATTTTCCCTCTTACCCACCACTTCTTTGGTCGTGTTTTTGCTGTTTTCACCTCAAATAGATGCCGCGATTAAACTAGGAACTGTGGTCAACCTGACTCGTATCTACCATATCCTTGCTTCGGCAAACGAGTTAGTATCGATAATTATCCTACTCCCCAATATCAAAGGGCAGCTTCGAATACTCACCAAGTTTAGTGACGCTAAAGCACCTTTTAAAATGGAAACGCGCACTATTGAACTCAAAGATAATCAAACCCATAAACCAGTGAGCACGAAAGAGCTTAAGGCTTATCATAACGGGTATCTCTCTGTTATTGGTTCGAACGGTTCAGGAAAAACCACTTTCCTCAAAGACTACCAAAGAGATGCTGGAGGTCTGTACTTCAATCCTTCATACCGCGTATGTTGGCCCTGGGAGTCAGAGCTAGATAGAGAAAACCTATCCGACGGAGAGTACACAAAGAAATGCCTAGAGTGGTTGATCAACCATACACAAGAGACACTATTACTCGATGAATGGGACGCCTTTTTAGATAAAAATAATAAAGCCGAATTGAAAGAGAAGATCAAATCTGGCTCAAAAACACGTTTGATTCTCCAGGTTCGTCAATAGTTAAGTCTCATAACGGATAACATTAGGGTAACTCACTTCCAAAAACGAAATTTTAGCTTACTGGCTTTTAGCTGATATCGCGTTGACGGGCGCGTTTGAGAAGCGCATGCTTTTATTTCCGAGCAGAATAGTTTTGGCCGAATTAATAGCCTAACCCGTCCATAACTTGTTCTGTGCAAAGCATCTGATTGAATGGTAGGTCACATGAATAAAGTTATAATGTTAGTAATGGGGCTGCTTTTTACCAGTCGATTATTTGCCAGTATTGGGCCGCACGTTAGTCAACTTGAGCATGATGCCCCTATTCTCCTTCGCTCAGCATTGATTGTCGGTGTTTCGGCTTATGCAGTTTGGACAGCGTTCAAATATTTCAAAAAGAACAAAGCTTCTAGTTCAGACTAACTGTAGCGGAATGAGCCTAGAACACGTCGAAGCAAGCAGCAGGTGTCGGTTATTGATCCGCAAAATAATCGACCAAGATTTTACGCCACTTACGCGACTCACGAATTTTCAGCAGCGCACGGTTTATCTCTTCTTCGTATGAGTTATTTTCAGTAATGATAAATCCATAATTCTGCTTTTCTAACTGATACGGTAACACCTCTAGATCATCGAACTGTCCACTTATTCTGCCATTACCGATCATATATTTGAGTACCACATCATCGGCTACGATGGCTTCAACTTCACCTTCCTCTAAAGCCGCCAACAGTCTCGGCATATCCACATAACTCTTGTGTCGAATACCAAAGCTAGTGAGCATTAAAGAAGAGGTCGTCGCGACCTTTGCCCCTACTTCTACATCCGCGAGATCATTCACGCCTTTAATATGAGAAGAGCCTTGGCTAAGCGTGAGCTTACTGGCTAATACCGCAGTAATACTGGCAATGAATAGCATACTCAATACACCAATGAATACTGTGGCAATTCGTCCGGTTAAGCTTTTGAACTCAAAGTAATTGAATGGGCCTCGAGTGATGAACAGTAAGCCTAGTATGAAGCTTTCTAACCAACGACCAGTACGGCTTTTCATCGAATAGAGCTTTTCATTCTCGCCGTGCTCCAATACGTAGAAAAATGCGCCAATGACCCCAGAGATAAAAACGATAACACCAATGATCATCCACAATGCAGGGTTTAAGAAAATGGCGCGCAAGGTATGAAGGTAGCCCTGTTTCTTCACTGCGATGGCAAGGTGAGTTTCGTAAAAGGAATGGGAAAAGTCAGCAAACAGCTCACGCTCTGGGGTGATTGAAATACAAGAGACACCAATGTCGATTTGCTCGGTTTCAATCGCATTGAGTAGTTCATCCAAACGGTGATTTTCTATCGTATATTCAACGTCCATCTCTTTGGCGATCTGTTCCCAAAGTTCGACACTCAGGCCATTCCATTGACTTTCCATCGAACTGATCACAAAAGGCGGACACGGGTACACACCGACTTTAAGTGGAGAAGAGGAAGCAAAAGTACTGAAGAATAGAAAGAGAGAAACGATTGAAATGACACTGTATCGGAGTGTCGATTTGAAGAATTTGTGCATCAGCAGCCCTCCAGAAGAAGGCAGCAATGAATTTGAATCGAGTACGGAGGCTCGACTAATGAACACATATCAGTGCGATCAGAAGTGAAGAAATTTTATGATAAATTCAATACTGCCCTAGCTTTAATAGTTATAACTTTAACTATAGAGAACCCTATTTATTGTGCAAAGAATGGGCTTAACAAAGTACGAAAGACAGGACAACTCGACTCTACACTTCCATAAAAGCAATATAGAATAAGTATTGTCACCGCCTTCTGGTTATTCTTTTTCTGTTCCCAACAATTAAAGGTAGTTCACAATGAAAATCGTCGTAACAAGTGTTCCCGTTGAAGACCAAGACAAAGCTCTAGATTTCTATACCAATATTTTTAGGCTTTATCAATAAGACGGAAGTCCCACTTGGCGAACACAAATGGTTAACGGTTGTGTCTCCGCAAGAACAATCGGGCGTTGAACTTCTGCTTGAGCCAATGGCTTTCGAACCCGCTAAGCAATACCAAGATTCATTGAAAGAAGCCGGTATTCCTTGGACATCATTTGCTGTCGATGACGTTAACGCAGAATACGAAAGATTGGTCGCTCTAGGAGTCGAGTTCTCAATTACCTCAAGAGAAGCAGGAAGCGTGATGATCGCCGTCTTAGACGACACCTGTGGTAACTATATCCAGTTGATGCAACTGCTATAACACTCAGCTAATTCAACCAACAGGTGCTGCTAAAGGTATCACCTGCTGGTCGTTCCGCCTCTTTCGTAGTGAACAAGACTAATATAAATAAGTGTCCATCCAATAACGGGTTAACGAGCAATGTCATCACCCTCTAAAACATTCTATGAACAAGAGCTCGACCGCTTGGACAGTGAGATATCACTTCCTGCCAAACATTACGTGCTCATCAGACAATCGAAGCGATTCATAGAAGAGTATTATCCAGAAAAAATAGACTTAGATGACCTAGCCAAAGCCGCATTTATGTCTCGGTTCCACTACATTCGTGTCTTCAAACAGGTATATGGCGTGACACCTAGGAACTACCTGAAAGACATGCGTATTTCCAAAGCCAAAGAACTCTTGAAGCAAGGCCATTCTGTCACCGATGTTTGCATGAGTGTCGGTTATGAAAGCTTGGCGACTTTCTCAACGACCTTTAACAAAAGCACAGGTTACTCCCCCAGAGAATATCAACGTTTGTATAATGAAAACCTGAAATAACGTTCGATTTGAATACCCTACCGAATTCCACCCCATACACCTTCTACCAACTCCGAGATCTATTACGTGTTACCTAATGGCTAATGGCTAAAACCTAAAACATAAACTGGCTTTGTGCCGATGAACACAGCTTTCCGTTCTGAATGATGTTGCTCTCTAAGAAGTGAATGTTGCGTCGGCTTTTGACCCATTGAGCGCGAATTTCTAACTCTTGACCAATAGCTATTGGATAATGAAAACGAGACGTTAAACTCACCGTCATCGCGGTGATACTATTTTGGAACAAGCAATGCAGCATCGCGCTGTCGTGTAATGTAGTAACAATGCCACCTTGCATGATGCCATCGTAGCCCTCAGCTTTATCTGTTGGTACAATCTTGGCTCTGGTTTCATATTTAACTAAAGCTTCACTCTTAATTGAAGCTTCATGATTGGCCAAGGCTTTATGATTGACTAAAGTCTCGCGCTCGCTAACGGCTTCAAAACAAATGGGGCTGTCTGCGAAAAAACCTTGGCTGCATACTTGGCAGCGCCGATGGTTGTGAGGAATGAAAACCTTCATACTTACCCTTATTCCTTTTTACCCTTAGATTCCTAGAGATTGATATGGCTCGACCAAAAAAACATCGCCAGTTATGTACCCGTGCGGCTTATTCTTGTTTTAAGCCTAATGGCGTCCCTATGGACGAGCTTCATAAAGAAGAACTGCTATTAGAAGAGTTAGAAGCCTTACGCTTGGCTGATCAAGAAGGCTTGAGCCAGCTTGAAGCCGCCGAACAGATGCAGGTGTCTCGCCAAACGTTCGGCAATATCATTAAGCGCGCACGAGCCAAAGTCGCCAAATGCATCGTCAACGGCCATGCGTTGGTCATTCAAGGCGCTTAACTCGTGTCCTAACCAGAAATGATTTAGCGTAAGACCACTGATTCCCAAGACTTAGCTTGATGGCTCAGTGATCTGATACAACGTTCGGCTATGCTCTTCGCACACATCCTTGCAATTGCATTCGCGCTCAATGTCTAACTGCGCGAGCCCTCCACAACTGCCTTTGATTGGCTTACGTGAAAAAATCACGCCTATCGCCATCAGAAAAACGATCCCAACAAAACCCAGTAGCGTGAGTAAGAAAGTCATTTACGGACACCTCGAATAACACTGAACCTATTCGACCGTGGCGTGTGAATCGACGTTTCTTTCTTGTGCCCTTTGTCACCGCACGTTTTCTCGCGACACCCGCTATTTCGTGGCTCTCGACCATAATCGAGGCTGGTCACTTCTTGCAGATGGCTCAAATCTAAAGCAGCAATTTCTGCCTTTCCTGTCGATGCAAAAACTCGAATATCGTTATTGAACAAGTGCGCTAGCATCTTCTTCCCTATGTGACGGACAACTACAGCCTTCACATCGTAAGATTTAACGACAGACATCCATTGCTTCTTCTTATTGCACGGGCTGTCCGACTCAACCAAAGGAATAAGTTGCTTTATTTGTTGTCGCTCATCGACAATGGCTATCTGCGGAGAACGAGCAAAGTGGTTACCGACATGAAGGTCGCGACAAGGTACTGCATATAACATGGTAACTTCCTGTTATTGATGATTAGGAGTTCAGCATACGCCTCGTTATTAGCATATGCCAATAATTATCGTGTGAAAAATTGGATTTACTGTTTGTAGAGATCTTAACGATGAATAAGCAAAATCTAATAAAACATTGGATATCAATTGAATGCAGCGGTTAAACTCTGAACAATCACTAAGTATGGAAATCTGACACGCACACGAGGGAAATCACTATCTCATCAACAATTCTTTGGATGATAGGCACACTGATATCATTCAGTTTGATGGCCATCGGTGCGCGAGAGCTCAGTGGCAACATCAGTACTTACCAAGTGTTACTTGTTCGAAGTGTCATTGGTTTATGCGTCGTGTCATTTTTGATCTTCGCGTCTAAGCAAAAGGAGCTGTTTTCGACAAACCGACTCCCCTTGCATAGCCTGCGTAATGTCTTTCACTTTGGTGGGCAATTTGGTTGGTTTGTTGGAATTGGGCTACTTCCTTTATCGGAAGTGTTTGCGCTTGAGTTCACCGTTCCACTATGGACGGCACTATTGGCAAGTCTCTTTCTGGGGGAAAGCCTCACACTAAAGAAAATGACGGCTATCGTATTTGGGTTGTTGGGCGTTGTTATCATTGTTCAACCCACACAAGACGTCATAAGTGTTGGGGCGATTATCGTACTGTGCGCTGCATTTTGTTATTCCGTAGCACATACCTCGACCAAATCATTAGCCAGTACCGAGGCTCCGCTTACTATTCTGTTCTACATGTGCTTAATTCAACTGCCCATAGGCTTGATTCTGTCTTGGCAGGTATGGAAAACGCCATCAGCGTTAGAATCGGTTTGGTTGTTACTCGTCGCCTTATCTGCCCTCTCCGCTCATTATTGTTTGACCAAAGCCATGAAGAACGCCGAAGTCACTTTGGTGATGATACTCGACTTCTTCCGCCTACCCGCTATCGCCGTTGTCGGCATTCTGCTGTATGACGAGCCATTAACGCCCGCGCTGATCATTGGTGGCGTGGTTATGCTGTTCGGAAACCTGTTAGTCACCTATAAAAGCAATCGCCGCAATCAATAGTAAAAGACCTCGCAATCGCAAAACCATAGTTTTATCTATCCGTAATCCGATTAACAAGAAGAACACAGCCATGTCGTGAAATGCACATTTTCAGCACTGGGTTCCTTTATTATCTCCTACATCAACAGCGCACTTAACTCGCTAACTAATGTAGAGGTTACATCATGAAAAATTAATCCTAGCCGCAACAATCGCCTCACTATCAACTGGTGTAAACGCATCTATTGAGACATTAGATTGGCATGAATTTTCTTCGCCAGAAGCGCAGAAATTCGCGCAAGAAACCATTGTGTTGGACTTTTATGCCTCACCTAGCGCTGTTGGCTTCACTGAAGATTCTGATGTTGCTCGCTATATCGACCTTGCTCATGAGCGTGGCATAACAGGTGCATCAGTAACGATTGCTGCACCTCACACACCAAATATGTTGGCATTTAAATCTGAACATGCGAAGTGGACAAAATCATCAGCGTCTGCCAAGACACCAATTCGTTATGTTGAGAGCGTTGAAGACTTCCAACTCGCTCATGATAACGGTGAATACGCGATAATGTGGGCAAGCCAAACAACCATGCCTTTGGAAGGTGATGCTTCAAATGTTGCAGTCATGGCTGAACACGGCATCAAAACAATGCAACTCACTTACAACGAGACAGAGCTTACAGGTTCTGGTGTTATCTCTATGATAAACGGTAATAAATCAGGCCTAACCGAGTTTGGTAAAGAAGTAATTGATGAAATGGTGAAACACGGCATCACGGTTGATCTTTCTCATACGTCTCACTACACAACTGAAGATATTACCGACTACATGCAGAAACATCATAAAGGTGTGCCAGTTATCTATTCGCATTCGCCAGTTGCATCAACTTACGGCTGTAAGCCTCACGAAACACTGAGTGAAACGAAGCAGCGTATGGCAGAGAAAAACCTACAAAAGGACCACCCCGATTACCGTTTATCTGCGTGCTACCGATTAATTTCTGATGAGCAAGCGGAGACTGTTGCCGAAATGGGCGGTGTCGTTGCAGTTACTGCGACAGAATTCATGATGGACGGCGTTTGGCCTGAAGACATCTCACCACAACAATTTGCAGAGATGATTGATGGAGCAGTAAAAGTAGCAGGTATTGACCACGTCGGCATCGCAACCGATGACATGATGACAACAGCGAAAGTGGTACCTTTTGCCGTTGCTAATGCAGACAAATACGCTGATAACGGCTACATGGTGGAGGCATTCAACAAAGGTGCGACAGGCTGTGCAGAGCTGTCAAAACACATTGCAGGTGTTGTCGATGCTTTATGGGAAATGGGTTACTCAAATGAAGATCTTGCTAAACTATTCGGCGGTAACTTAATTCGTGTTTACGAACAAACATGGACGCCAAAAGCTTAAATTATTTTGCCCACAGAAATGTGGGCTTTTTTGCCATCATTAGGCTCTAAACGATTATCGCATTGAGTAAATAGAGCCTTATCTCTCGCCTCTTTCCCAAGATACGCTCGGTGGCTACTAGACACTGCTATTAATAGAACAGAGAGCGACGTCTAACACCCTGTATATTTCACGTTTTTGTTCTGTGACATCTTCGTAATGCTAGTTCAATAGAACGCTGCTATCGCCTACTTTGAACAGGATATACGTTGCTCCATCAACTTCGAACCAATTGAACGTTCCATGCTGATTGTACGTCGTCATTGTTTTGTTTATTTTCAAGAGAGGTACACCAGAAGAGCAAGACAAGCCGACGCACATAACCCGAAAAAAGAGAAAAAGAACCTCGCCCCTAATTCAGTCTTTTCATTTTCTGGCATTGCCCTACTTTGTTGCCAGCCAAGCTCACGAACCTCGTCCTTCGTGAGGTTTAAATCTAATTCTTCAATGTATCTATCGAGTTCATCATTGTGCACTGATCCAATCATCTTCTATCCTCTCTAGCCGTTGGATTCGTATTTTATGGCCACCCTGTGTTTAATTAAATTAGATAATTTATAACAGGCGTTAAGGTAAACAGAACGCAATGAAGATCAGGTTAACGAACGAGTTCCGCTTCCTCACCTCGTCGCTCTTTAGAGTTAGAAACACATCAGCTTTAACATGAACAAACACCTACGGTAGTATTGATTTACAAAAGAGCATCAAAACCGCTAAAGAAAAGTATCGAGAAGCGATACAATGCTCGTGCTGCAAGACCGCAGCAAGCTATGCCCATTCAATGAAAGCACATTCACAGAACCTTAAAGTAGCCACACATGTCTAAAGATCCCGGTTTCACCACAGAATACACCCTCGATAAGACGTTTTTCGCAGAGTGTTATGATCAAACTAGCCTTCCGACTCAATTTCCAAAAGCCTATTTAAAAGGAATACTGTTTCTTGTTTTTGGTGTGGTTCTATTAGAGTTTGAGCTATTACCGAACGGTTACGTTGGCTGGTTCTTTATCGTTTTGAGTGTGATTGAAGCGTTCAGCGTTTACTGCAAAAGAACCTGGTGGCTATGGCGACAAAAAATCAGCTCAGGCGCTGGTAGCAAAGTGGTCTTTGCGGGGAACATTGATGGTGTGAGTTATAAAAACCGCAAAGCCACCAATACTATCGCTTGGAGTGACATCGACCAACTTGAACAGACCGATCTCGGCTTTATCCTTCATATTGGAAAACAGCGCCAATATGTCAGTAAATCTTGTTTAAGCGATGAAGCAATCGCGTTCATGATTGAACAGCACGAAGCTTCTAAAGCATCCAAAGCGAACTAGCATCTCTAAATGCCTGCCAATTGGGCAGGCATTTTTCTATCATCTTTAGCAATGTGCATGTAATGACCGGACAACAACCATGAACACCGTATACCAAATCAGTGATTGTCACCTATCCGATGAATCTAGCTATGAGAACCTGCGTAGAGCATTGGAATTCGTCAACAAAGACACAAATTGCGAGACCATTTTCCTGACCGGTGATATTTGTTGTAATCCCAAGTCGGGAGACTACATTCGATTAGAGGCGTTCATTAGGCAACACATTGGTGATCAATCCATTTATGCGATTGCGGGCAACCATGATGACTCTGACTTAATGAGCACAGAGCTAAAAGGATCGACGATTTTCGTCACCGATAAAGCCACTGTCTGTGAACGACAGTTTTTGTTTCTGGATTCTAGCTACAAGCCACTCGATAGCCGTCACCCTTTGGGCTCTGGGCGTATTGATAACCGTGGTATGACGCGCCTAAAGCAACAGCTGAGAAAGACAAGCAGCCCAATCGTTGTTATCCATCACCCTGTCATTCCTGTCGGAGCTGAGTGGATGAAAGTCATCTGTTTGGAAAACGATGTCGATGTGATGAGCTTACTTCGAAAACATAGCGTGCGTGACGTTATTTGCGGTCATGGCCATGATGAAATAACCGCTACACAACAAGGGATAACCCAATATATGGCACCTTCAATAGCCTATGGCTTTGACCACTCTATCAATGAATACAATCGCAGCGAGAAAGTAGGATTGAGTCGAATTTCGATCTATGATCATTCAATCGACTATCAAGCTGTTTATCTTTAGTCTTGAGCTGTAGTCAAAAAATCACGATTAACTCGTGAGCCATTCATCCAGTACAAGTCTCTTGAAGCATCTGCGCGTCTAAACCACGTATTCAAAAGAATGAATTCCAGAATGTAAATGACTGATTTGATATTTACAGAGGATATAAATCACCATCAAACTCCACACATTAGAGTAGAAACTCATTTGGAGCACTCAAGTTAAAATGTTAGCGTGATGTTACAAACGCAAACGTCAGGCGCGACATGCAACAAATAAAACTCTTAAACCGCGCCACTTTCGCTGGGCTTGCGGCAACATTAGTCGGTAATGGCATTGGCCGCTTTGCCTACATTGCCTTGATGCCAGTGCTCATACAGAGCGGATGGTTCTCAAGTGAAGATGCCTCAACGCTTGGCGCTGCAACGCTGATTGGCTATATTTTTGGGGCTCCTGCTTCAAGCTTTTTACAACGATATTATTCAACAGGCACACTCATACGCGCCTCTCTTTTATTGAGCAGCTTTAGTTATCTTGGTTGTGCCTTAAAGACTGCCCCCTTTGAATGGTTTTTAACATTGAGAACCATGGCGGGAATATCGGGAGCCATTCTTATGGTGCTCGCGCCACCCATGATTGCGAGCCTTCACCCACAAGAGATGAAAGCAAGAATCAGTGGCGTCGTATTTTCAGGGATCGGGCTTGGTGCCATGATCTCAGGAACGATCATACCTCTACTTATCTATCAAAGTGTGGAAAGCGCATGGTTAGGGATGGGAGCCATTGCTTTTCTAGCGACCGTTTTGACATGGAATACATGGAGTATTGAGGTTAAAAAGAGCCATTGTACGATGAGCCCAGCTTCGTTTAGCGACTTATCCAAGCGCGCACGTATCAGTATTCGATTTGTGCTTTTAGCCTACACCTTTGGCGCCATTGGTTACTTGCCTCACACTCTCTTTTGGGTCGACTATATTGTTCGCGAGTTGGGAATGACTTTATCAAGTGGCGGGGGTTATTGGGCCGTATTTGGTATCGGTGCTGCGATTGGGCCAATAGTGACAGGCGTATTGGGCGATAGGATCGGACTCAAAAAAGCGTTATTAACTGCGTTTTTCTGCAAAGCGATTGGCGTTGCACTTCCACTATTGAGCACAGGTACAGTTGCACTTTTTGTTTCGTCCTTGCTCGTCGGTATGTTCACTCCAGGTATCGTCACACTTGTATCAACTTACACTTTAGAACTAGTTGGAACACAGCTCCATACGAAATCTTGGGGAGCCATGACAATGGCTTTTGCTATTTCCCAAGGCGTGGTTGGCTTTGTTATGGCTCATTACGCACCACAGTTAAGCAGCTATAACATCTTATTTATGGTCAGTACGAGTGCACTCATCTTGTCGATAGTCTGCATTGCATTTACATCAACCAAACAGCAATCATTAAACACTGCTCAAACAAATTCTTAGCAAAGGAATCGCTCATGAAACTGTACTTAAATGATACCTCACCATTCTCACGAGCGGTGTTGGCCACTGCCTACCTGTGCAATGCGCCACTTAAAGTTGAATGGGTCGATCCATGGCAGACACCCCTAGCATTAGTCACAATCAATCCATTTAGTACCATCCCGGTTCTTGAAACTCATGAGGGTATTGCACTCACCGAGAGCTTAATGATTTGCGAGTTTCTATTGCAGGCTTACCCAACTAAGACACTCACAGCAACCAATACTAGTGATAGTAAGCGCATGTCGTTATTGGGGATGAGTAAAACCCTCATGGAAGTAGCATTTCGCTGCGCTGCATTGAGCCGCTTTGACGCTGAACAAAATGTGCTGACAGTTAGAGGAAAGGAAGGTATTCAAAGAAGCGTTCAATCACTTATCGAGCAACTGAATAACACTCATGATTTACTACAGCCTGACTTCTCGACGTTGTACCTGCACGTTGCATTAGATTACGTTCTGTTCAGGCACGCGAATTTACTCTCAGTTAGAGAAGTAGATACCCTCTCCACCGCCTTACAAAGTTCCCCTTTCACAGACACACTAGCAAAGTTAAGCCTAGAAGCGCTTCCCAATAAACCAAGCTATAGCGAGCTACGCCAATAGAAGAGGCTTGCAGTGATTCAATTTATCAATCTGTGATTAAAACCAGCACAATCAAGAGGTTTGGCGTTACACTGAACGAGACATAGTAAGTAAAGAGGGTCTATGACGTTTTCTCCTGCCATTCTGCGTAAAATCTGGTACTCCCCTTCGATTAACTTAGGGCTTCGCGCCACCAGTGCCATTGTGTTGTTTCTTGGTTTAGGGGTGTTGTCGAATCACCTCAACATCGCAATGACCGCGCTAATGACTATGCCAGCGGCTTTGATTAGCGGTCTTGATGCAGCAGGCCCAAGGCGGTGGACGCGTTTTGCGATTACCGCCACCACTTGGGGAGCCACTCAAGCCATAAGCTACCTACTACTTATTAGTGGACTGCCTTTATGGGTAACCTTTGGGGTACTTGGTGCCTTACTTGCCAGCGCAGCGGTCAATGGTCCATTCTGGGCACGGCTAGGCATGTCCAGCCTCTTAATTGCAGTCGTCACCCTATCACTCCATAATTCCAACACAGCGCTAAACTTGTACCCAATGCTGGTACTTGGCCCAATTACTTTTGCACTGTTTAGCTGGCTTTGGTTTGCCCTTTGGAAACATTATGCGTTGCGCGTGTGTCTATCTGCGATTTACGAAACGTTGGCAGACTACATCCAATATCGCCAAGCCTTCTTGTTAGGAGGCGAAAACGAAGCATCCAAAAGACGCATCAAATACCAGCTCATCGAGTTGTTCCAACAGGCGCTTCAGTCCGAATCTTTTCGCTCTAAACACGAAGATGCAAACTCGCTCCGACAAGCCCTATTTCTCGCGCTCGATACATTTGAAGTGATACTCAGCAGCCATACAAGTAACCCTGATTTATTGAGCCAGTTTCAATCAAGTAAGCAAAAGCGTGACTTGTTATTGGTTTGGAGCCAACATTGTCAGCAAAGGCTAAGACACAAAGCCAAACAGCTTTTGCACAACACGAATGAAGAGATGGAGCACTTAAGCTCATTAGAACAAGAAGCCGATGACTTGATTGAAGCGGTAAAGCTTGAAGACCAACCCCGCTTTCGTTATTGGGCATACGCAGTGAAGCACATTTCTCGTCGTATTGAGCTTAACGAACCCGCCTATGAACGCTCTTTTGAAGTGCAGCCGTTCGAATTGTCGTTTCGTCTGCCAAGCCGAAGCAACCCGATTTGGCGTCATGTTACCCGTGTTGGTTTGATGTTCGCACTTGGTGCTGGAATTGCCGAATACTTTGAGTTGATTCGCCCTGACTGGGTGTTGATTTCGATGTTAATGGTGATTCAACCAAGCTTCTTGGCGACCCGCAGTAAAACTTGGCAACGCTGTTTAGGCACGGCACTTGGTGTGCTGTTCGCGACTTCCTTGATTCATATTGGCGTGCCAACGACCGCGATGTATACGTTCATTATCATCCTCTTACCCGTCGCGATGCTTAATATCATGCGCAATTACTCGCTAGCAATTGGTTGTATTACCGCGCTATTGATTTTGATTTATCAGACGATGGCGCATCAAGGGCTCGATTTTGCCGCGCCACGCTTGATCGACAACATCGTGGGGGGCGCCATTGTCCTACTCGGTTATGGTTTGTTATGGCCGCAATGGCGAGGCAAAGAGATCCACAACCAAGCGTTAACGGCTCTGAACAGTTCAAAAAGCTTGTTTGTGTATTGCTACGAACAACTGCAAGTCGCCCCCGAACAACGCGACCACATGGCCTTAACCAAGCAACGTGCTGCCATGCTCACGGCAGAAAGCGACCTAGAACTCATCTATAACGAAATGCAACAAGAGCCAAGACACACTCGTGCCGATCCCCATTATTATGAAGATATGCTGAGTCACTATCGATTATTGAGCCATTATCTTTGTCTGCTGATTCCGCTCATCAGAACAGGCACGCAATACCAAGGAACTCAACAAGTCGAACGCTTAATTCATGATGCGATGAACGCGTTGGTCAATACCATTCGTGATAATCGCGTCCATGAGCTACCCGCGCTAACCAATAAAACCGATGCCGACCACCTCTCCTCCACAACAAGTCAACGCTCAGTAGAAGAAATCATTTGGTTGGCATTGATGACGATAAAACAAATGCACGATTTAGTTAGGCGTAATCTAGAAAGATAAACTCACTTCAGCAATTAGTTATCTCCCGTTTTACACGTTCAACAAGAAATTGAATAAGTGAGACGAACCCGACTGCATTCCATTGCATTACTGTATTTGCACTAGATTCTTGTAGTTAAAATGCCGTATTGTACAAACAATAAAATTATAGATACCTGAGGCCTTTGCCACAGAGACTCTCCATTTAAAGCGAAAAGACTTACTATGAATTTTGATATCAATGCACTGAAACACCACCAACTGGTCGAAGATGGTCAATTAGAAGGGTGTTACATTCATCAGCCTGTGCAAGGCAGTCAGCCAGATGACAAAGCCGTTTTAGAAGAACGCCAAGCGCTGGAAAGCCAAGGATATAAGGTGGTTCAGGTTAAAGCGAAAGGCGGAACAACAACGTTTGCCGAGGCTATGCAAGAGCTTGCGAAGAAGACAGGCCACCAGCCTAAATAGTAAGTGACTTGGTAAACCAATATGGTCACTAGGTTCTATATCGAGAAAGCACCCTACCGACTATTGAGTCACAGGGTGCTTTTTTATTTACTGCCTTTTAACTGACTGAGCTTGCTAACTTTTCTTACTGACCTAAGTTACTGAGTAAGCTGACTAAACTTCGGCAAACTTTTCACGAACCTTTGGTGTACATCCATATAAGTTTGCATATAAATTTCATCGATACTCTCACCAGTAGGGAAGCTGGATGAGAAGTCAGCGTGTTTGCGATCAATCGACAATTTGGCCGCCTCAATAATATGAGCGATAAACATTCGAGGATCTTCCAAGCCAATAGAGATACGCATTGTAGTAGGTTTGATGCCGGCTTCATTGAGTGCCTCATCGCTGAGTTCTGAATGCGTGGTCAGTGCTGGGCACAAGGCCACGGTGTTGGTTTGCCCTAAGCTCACTTGCATACCGATCGCTGGCTCAAGCATGTCGAAGAACTGTTTAAACCCATCTCGATTGATTGGTGCACGATTACCGTTTCCTTCCATATCGATGGTAAACAACGCGGCTGGTAACCCCAAATACATGTTGTTCTGGCAGTATTCATAGTTATCACTGTCTGGCAAAGCTGGACACGACACATTGATGTCTGGGTGGGCATCAAAGATCTTCGCCAGAGTCAGAGTATTAATGGTTTTTTGCACCACTCGCATCTCATACGTTTTCATGCCATTGAGCACTTCAAACGCTTTGTCTGCATCTAAGAATGCGCCTTTAATGTAATACACATTCCAAAACAGCGTTTCGTTCCATGGAATGGTGACGTCATCGCCGTTGGACTTGGTGAAAGTGACCTCCTCTCCTTTTGGAATAAACATGGTCTCGTTGCGGCCAATCACAACCCCAGCGGTTGTGGTGCCAGAACCCGCCAGTTCTTTGGTGTAGGAGTGAATCACATAATCAGGCCTTTCCATCACATCATCGCGTTTTAGTACTGGGTGAAGCAATGGCGTGCCTACTGTTGAGTCAACAATCACATCCCAGCCACGAGAGTGAGCCGCTTTACTGATGTTGGCGACATCTAACACGTAGCCATGTGGGTTACACGGTGACTCAAGGTAAACGTAGATCTTCTTACCCGCAGCGAGACGATCTGCGTATTTGTCCGCAACCTCATCAAGGCGAGCAGCAAACTCATCACCGGAGTAGCCATCCACCCACTCTACCGCGACATTTAGATTAGACGGTTTGCCAAACCAATCTTCCAACAGCTGATAAGAACCGCCATAAATATTGCGTGAGGCCAACACAATATCTTCATGTCCAAGTAAATGGCTTAACAGCCCATCAATAGCCGCCATACCGGAATTAAAGTTCCATGCGAGATATTCATTGGCTCTTGAGCCTGCCTCTAGATCAACCATGTGGTTCGCCAATGAAATCGATGTCGGGTTGAGAAGTCGAGAATAGATATCGTGCAGTGGCTCTTTACCGTTGAACGCATCTTCAATCCATTCTGTACACGCAAACAAATAGGTCGCGGTACGCGTAATCACAGGGCTAGCGGAGAATATAGCAGCGACATTATCGAAGATAGGATACGCACCTTTGGAGGCAAAATTGCCATTATTGGTGGCAATGGATTGGTAAGTGGCACGCATTGGGTTTTGTAGGTTGTCGAGGATCTTAGCGATCTGGAATGACAAAAAACGTTTGGCGTTAAACCAAGCGATTCGGTCACTCTTGTCGAGCTCTGAGAGTCCATCAACCGTCAATGCCCAAAGATCGTGAGTCTTGGTATTGGCTTTGTACAGTGTCGTCGCCAGTTCAATCAGCGTGATGCCGTAATCACTGTTTGGGTCGATACCAAAATGCTTAGCTTGCTCAATAGCAAGCGCTTCTGCTTGTTCGTGTTTGGTGGTTTTACGCAGCGGGCTAAGTTGAGTTGAAGTATTCATAGTTCCTAAGTCATTCCATGCTTGTTATTCCTCCTTTAATTTTAGTTTTGTTCAGATGTTAAAAATTGCTATTTGCGTAGTAAGACATACACTTTGAGCAATAATATTGCCGAATATAATTCGATATTGATGGAATATGCCAATGGACGAAATCGACAAAAGAATACTGGCTGAACTGCAAAGCAACGCTCGGCTGACGAATCAAGAGCTGGCCGATCGTGTGGCGCTTTCCCCCTCCCCTTGCTTGCGTCGAGTTCGAGCATTAGAGAAACAAGGGATTATTCGTGGCTATCACGCCAGTGTCGATCAAGAAGCATGTGGCCTGCCGGTTAATGTGTTTGTGTTGGTGAAGCTTGAAAAGCCGACAGAAGAGAACATGCGAGACTTTGAGATCCACATTGAAGCCATTGATGAAGTATTAGAGTGCTTTCTGATGACGGGCAATCACGACTACTTATTGCATGTAGTGAGTGAATCGCTCAAAAGCTACGAGCAGTTCATCCGTAAGCAATTAACTCGCCTACCCAATATCGCTTCTATTGAATCGAGCTTCGCGTTTGGGCAGGTAAAGACAAAAACGAAACTGCCAGTCAGGTAAGTAAAGTCGCTTTTAAGTAAGCAAAAATGGCTTTTGACCTTGTGCTTGAGTACTTTCTAATAGCTGCGCTACTTCAAGAGTTATTTGGTCTACAACCTCTTTGACAAACACGGTTCTGTCATGACCAGACAATTCTATGGCGGCTCCGAGATTGGGGATAGCCCAGTGAAGCCTGTTTGGTATGTGTGAACAAACCACGTTTACGCATTCAACAAACAAGTCACACTGCTCATTACTTATTTGGTCACATAGTGTAATCACGTAATCGAAGTTTTCATTTGTCCTTTTGTATTCAAAAACAGTTTTGCTTTCGGTCTTTATCGTTACATCAAGTAAGTTAGACAATTCGTCTAAGATAACTTTAGGGGTTGCTCCTGGCTCAAAACCACAGCAGCTAGCGCGCATCATCCCATTAGATTGCAGCTCGACAACCGCTTTAGCAATAGCAGCTCTTACGCCTTTTTTGACGCAAACAAACAGAACGTTGATAGGAGCTATATTCATATAAAAAACCTTGCACATAATTATCCTATCTCAAACATAGGTATTTGGGGTGTTTTTTTCAACAAGATAAGTACTTTATACACAAAAATTAACCGCCTAGCTCGTGGCTGCTGTCGTGCAGTGAATTTGACCTGTGATTTAAAGTTTGAGCAATACCTCAGAGAGTCCGTTAGTCGGAAATTAGAAAATGCCATCCCCATTCTGTCTAAGTATTTATTCTACGAATTTAATTAATCTGCTCTTAAAGAAGCTATCTATCCTATATTTTCCCTATAACTCCAAAAAATAACATGGAAGTCATTTAAGCATGACCAAGCTATCTTCAATTAGCCCCAAAGTGTTGCTTGTACTCTTTCTCTTGCTTACGTCTTTGACGTATGGTGGCATTTCACTTTATGTCCTCTCTAATCACAGCCAGTCAACCGTTAAGCAACTGCAAAGCGGTAACAGCCGTTTTGAGCTTGAGTCTGCCAAAATTTTTATGGAGAAATACCTCGAGGTTGCAGAAGACCGTATTATTTTGGCTTCTCAGCACCAAGGAGTTATCGACGCAGTATCGAGCTCAAATATAGAGCGCCTCTCATTTCACCTAGAAAGATTCAAAGGCCAGAATCAATCGATGCAATTTGCAGTGCGGGATCGAACTGGCCAGTTGCTGTTTGAGGATACATTTCGTCATCCGGCCTCAAAGCAAGAGCAAGCTATCTTTGATGCGATAGCGAGTGAAGAAGTCGATGATCGCATCTTGTACCTTTTGCACGATGACACCAATCATATCTGTATCAAACTATTTATTCCTCTGTATCAAGCCGTTGATTTTACAGGAGTTTTATATGGTGAAACGGCTGTTGATTATAAAGAGTTTTTTGGCACGTTTGTCACAAATAGAGAGCGTTGGTATGAACTTAGTCAAGTAAACTTCCCGATCGCTTCTCTTATTGAAGCAAATGACCTAAATAACGTTAATTCACACACATCAGTTGAGAATAAATACAATGAAGAAGACTGGTTATTGACTCAAACAGCATTGAACAGAGGAGACTTGGTGTTAACCCAGGGGGTGAGCCGCTCCTTTGTTACTGATCAGCTATTAAGCTTGCAAAAAGAACTATTAAATGGGCTTTTGATTGTTTTAGCGTTCAGCTCTATTTTGGTTTTTTTGATGGGGCAAAAATTATTCGTTAACCCCCACCGAGAATTAGAAGGGTCGAAGAAGCTACTCGAAAAATCGAACAAACGATTAGCAGAACAAGAACGTGAAAGCCACCTTCTTGCAATGGTAGTCAAAACGGCTAGAGATGGCGTTGTTATAACGGATAAGCAAGGGCGTATAGATTGGGTAAACAGTGCCTTTGAGACAATGACAGGCTTTCGCTTAGACTCAGTGAAAGGGCTAAAACCAGGCTCCTTTTTGCAAGGGGAAGACACTTGTCTTGAAACAGCACGCCGGATAGGTTCAGCTGTCCATAAAGGTAATCAAGTTAAAGCTGAAATATTGAATTACGCCATCGACAAAACGCCCTTTTGGGTCGACATTGACATCGTACCTTTGCGTAACGAGGAGGGTGACGTTGAACGTTTTATCGCGATTGAACGCGATATCACGGATTTTAAGAAGCTTGAGTCGAAATTAGAAGAACAAGTAAATAAAGCGCACCAAGCGAATGATGCAAAATCACTATTTTTGGCAACAATGAGTCATGAAATTAGAACTCCAATGAACGGCTTGCTTGGTATTCTGCAAATGCTTGTCGACGACTTAGAACATGAAGAGCAGAGAGGGGTGCTCCGATTAGCGCTAGGTTCAGGCGAGCACTTAATCGCTATTCTGAATGATATTTTAGACTTAGCCAAAATAGAAAATGACTGTTTGGAGATTGATCCGCATCCATTCAAAATGTCCGACATTACTAATCCCGTATTGAACACCTATCAAACCTTGTGCTCAGAGAAAGGTATTGGGTTTTCTTTGCTTGATGATAGCAATGCCGCCTTTTCATACTATGGAGATTCCGTTCGAATTCGACAGGTCATTCTTAATTTAGTAGGAAATGCACTCAAGTTTACTGAAAGTGGCTCAATCAACGTCACCATCAAACCTCTGGGTAAGTCTGCAATTGAGTTTGCAGTAGAAGATAGCGGTATCGGAATCCCTAATGAGAGGATAAGTTCAATCTTTAATCAATTTGAACAAGCCGATGTATCGACAACAAGAAATTATGGTGGCACGGGGCTAGGGTTAGCGATTTGTCATAAGCTTGTAACTATGATGAACGGCAAGCTTAATGTGAAAAGTGAACTGGGTATAGGAAGCCACTTCAGCTTTGTTATCGACCTACCAACGGTTGCGTCTGAGGATAAGAACAGTTTAACAACGCAAGAAGTCGATCTGACTCCATTTAAGGTTCTAGTGACAGATGACAATAAGATGAACCGTATCATCGCCAACGGATTTTTAGATAAATTAAACATTGAGTGCATTACCTGTGACAATGGTTATGATGCTTTAACACATATAGAAACGGGTCACTTCAACCTGGCGATTATTGATAACCACATGCCGAAAATGACTGGTTTGGAGACAGTTAGGAAAATACGACAAGCTGGACATGATGACCTTGTTATCTTTGGCTGGACTGCCGATATCATGCAAACATCTACCCAAGCTTTCATTGAAGCAGGCGCAAATGAAGTGTTAACTAAACCGCTGATTAAGTCAGACTTAGTGGACGCACTTTCTCGTTACCTCAACCAAATAAAAAAGGTAAATAGAGCAAGCTAGCCGTCGTTTGCTCTGTATTATTTATGCAATATAAATAGCACTACCTTTTATCTACATTTCATAGCCTCTAAGTCGCAAACTTAAAGCCATCTCCCTCCCCCCTCGTTTAAGGTTTATTAATACTTTTTCTTGGCAACAAATCACCCAATAGAAAAACAATTATTGATGCAGATTAATTTATAAAATACATTCACCAAATCAATCAAATGGAGAGAAGCGTGAAATACTTATTAGTTACTCTTTGTGCTGTCATTCTTTCTGGCTGTAATTCGAGTGATGATGGAGAACCGTCTAATAATTCAAACTCTCGAGTTATTCTTGAACCGAATGTAGCCCCTATTTCAGCCGGTTCTTGGTATCGCCCCCCTGTTTCAGTCACATGGCAATGGCAGTTAGAAGGCAATTTAAACACCTCTTACTCTGTTGCTCTCTATGATGTAGACCTTTTTGATACGAGAAATACGACAATACAAAATTTACAACAATCAGGAATAAAAGTGGTGTGTTACTTTTCAGCCGGATCTTATGAGAATTACCGAGATGATAAAGACCTCTTCTTGCCAAACACGCTTGGAAATACGCTTGATGGCTGGGCTGATGAGCGCTGGCTTGATATTCGTTCGGATAACGTTCATTCAATCATGAAAAAACGTCTGGATATTGCCAAGAACAAAGGTTGTGATGGTGTTGAGCCTGATAACATGGATGGGTACACCAATAAATCTGGGTTCAATCTGACGTCTCAAGATCAGCTCGCATACAATCGATTTATTGCAAACGAGGCGCATAAAAGAGGCCTTGCGGTTGGATTAAAGAATGACCTTGACCAAATAAGTGAACTGGTCGAGTACTTTGACTTTGCTGTTAACGAACAATGTTTTGAGTACAGCGAATGTGATGCACTGCTGCCTTTTATTAATCACGGCAAGCCCGTTTTAACAGCTGAATACTTAGATAAGTATGTCAACAGCTCTAGTGAGAGAGAAGCAATATGCCAAGAATCTCGGGACAACCAATTTAGTACCCTAATCTTGCCCCTTGATTTAAACGATAGTTTTAGGTTTAGCTGTTTGTAAGGCGTCCAATAATCATCAAATAAAATATCCGCCTTCTTAGAAGGCGGTTTTGCTTTATAACCCCCTAGAAGGGGGCGTCCACGCTATCAGTTCTTCAATAACTGCAGTTGTTGTTCATACTCTATGTCCTGTTTATCTTGGTGTCGTACATATCGTCGAATGGCTTCTCCATTCACACCGACCGTATCGACAAAATACCCTCTAGCCCAAAAGTGATTTCCCCATAGTTTCTTACGTATATGTGGAAATTTATTGAAAAATCTAATTGATGTGCGGCCCTTTAAAACACCTAACAAACTCGAGAGCGATAACTTGGGTATTTCTTCAGGCTATAGTAGAGGTTACATTTACTGTAGGCAGGGCTTGTGGATAAATGTTTATTTTGGGTTCATCTTGGCTTTCCCCTGAAAGCCAAGATGAACTTTTTTTCAATAATCTAGCGTTAAAAGCATTAGACAGGTTGACACCACACTGCTTTACATCACATATATTAATAAAAGTAATGCTGCTTACATTTATAAATGTGATGTTTATCTCCATTCATCTTTTGATTACTTTCTAAGCTTAGTTGATTTTTATCCAATTAAACAGAAGGTTATATGATAAATAGAATAATAACACTAAGTGGCGTTGCATTACTTTGTTCAGCGAGTGCGCATGCGCAAATGCAAAATGGAAGTTTCGAAAGTTGGGAAGGAAATGTACCATCTGGATGGAGTGTGATTGACTCCGGCATTGCAGTTTCACCCTCTAGCGTTCCTGTTAATAACGGCAGTTTCTCTGCACAAGTAACAGTGAATACAAGTACTCAAAGTAATACCGATTTTCTTCAAACGATACGTGTTGAACAAGGGAAAACTTATGATTTCTCTGTCGATGTTTACCACACGGAAGGCAACGTGAAAGCTCGCCTTTTTGTTGATGGCTATTTAGGTTACTCGAATAATGGTTTAACGAATCAGTGGCAAGCATTGACTCACTCGTACAGTGCTACGAGCACCAAAGATATTGTTGTGGGCGTACGATTTTATGATAATGCCGGTTTTGATGGTTCGGAAGTGGTGTATTTAGATAACTTTCAGCCTACGGAGGCTCCACCAACACAAAGCTGCAATGACACAAGTGCCGCACTCACGCTCGTGACGGATAACTATGGCTCTGAAACCAGTTGGTCTCTCAAAAACTCAGTTTCTCAAACTCTTTATTCTGGTTCGGACTATAAAAGTAACACCATCAATGAAGTGGAAATGTGTTTAGCAGATGGTAGCTACACCCTAGAAGTATCAGACTCTTATGGAGATGGAATGTGTTGCAGTGTGGGGGATGGTTCATACAGTTTGTCGGTAAACGGAATCGTTGTGGCATCTGGTGGTGATTTCCAAGCAAGTCAGAGTACAGAGTTTACGATTGGTGGCTCAACTACACCACCGACTGAACCACCAGTGTTAGGTGAGTATTACAAAGACGCTGAAGGCAAAGTGGGCTTTGCGTTAAAAACGGCCTTATATCAAATTATTGATAATCATAGTAGTCAGGGTTACACCGCTATTTGGACACTAGTGTCTGAGGCGGACCTAGACGCATACTATGACACTGATGGGTCGATTCTCGATATGTATTCGGAGAAACCTTCAGGCTCAGATTCAATCCAATTTACTAAGGTGGTCGATCAATGTGGTCAATACAGCAAAGAAGGTGATTGCTACAACCGTGAGCACTCATTCCCGAAAAGCTGGTTTGGTGGGAAAGTCGAGCCAATGAACTCTGACGGTCACCATTTATTTGCCACTGACGGCTACGTTAACTCGAAACGTAGTAATTGGCCATTTGGTGAAGTAAGTAGTGCGGCATACACATCAAGCAATGGTTCTAAGTTAGGCAGTGCAACGAACTCTCTTGGTTATGTCGGTACGGTTTTTGAGCCAATTGATGAGTTTAAAGGTGATTTCGCAAGAGCATATTTCTACATGGCAACACGCTATGAAGATGAAATCGCTAATTGGGAAGGGAACTCTACAAGCTCCGATGCTGTTCTGGATGGGACCAATACAACCGTTTTTGAACCTTGGCTACTTACTATGCTAAAGCGTTGGCATTCTGAAGATCCAGTAAGCCAAAAAGAAATCGACCGAAATAAGGCGGTACATGATTTCCAAGGGAATCGTAATCCGTTTATTGACCATCCAGAATTTGTAAGCCAAATCTGGGGAAATTAATCGGAATATACCCCCCATGACAATGGTTTCATGATTATTGAATTGAGCCCAATCCTTTGTTTGGGCTTTTTCATTTACCTTTAGCTTTCTAGTAAATGCAAATTTAGGGGGAAGCTGTAGTTCATTTATGCCCAGAACCTTCGTAGGCTGAGTTTTTACTCGTGGCACTTTCTAGCTCACAAGTTCCCTTTGTTCTGACTCAAAACAGGCAAAATTTGCGGCAGAACCGTATTTTCTTTTCTCTTCCTACCTCTAAGAAGATACGTAGCTGATCTTCATCGCGAGTTGGACGTATAGGCTCCTTAAAAGGAAGGAAAACTATGGCCAACGTCTATGTCAGCATCGGAAGCAACATTAACCGCGAACACCACATCACAGAATCTCTCAAAGCATTGAATGACCGCTTTGCACCGCTTCACATTTCTAATTTCTACGATTGCGAGCCTGTCGGTTTCGAAGGGGACAACTTCCTAAACCTTGTCGTTGGGTTTGAATGTGACCTCCCTGTCGCAGAGCTGGTTAAGGTTCTGCATCAAATCGAATCAGAGAACGATCGCAAGCGTCAGACCAAAGCCTATGCTTCACGCACGATGGATATCGACATCCTTCTTTATGGTAATCAAGTCGGCGTTATCGATGGTGTAGAGCTGCCTAGAGGCGAAATCACCGAATACGCATTTGTGCTCAGACCGTTAGTCGATGTTGCCGCGCAAGAACACCACCCCACTCTAGACATCTCATATCAACAGCTCTGGGAAAGCTTCGATCAGTTGAGCCAGAAAACCGAACCCATCCCTTTCGAGCTCAGTTTCACTCAGCCTTTCCATGACTGAGACAAGAACGGCTGCAAAATGAACGACTGAACTCTTAATCACCTGAGCTTTATTGATCTTTTTTTAAAACAAGCACGTAACTGACTTCACTTTCTAAGGATTGGACACTGTTATGAATCACAACGCCATTATCACAATTACAAACCTCAGACTAAGAACCTTCATCGGCTTCAACGAAGAAGAAAAGTCTAAGCAGCAAGACATTGTTATCAACGCAGAAATCCACTACCCCGCTAACAACCTTTGCCTATCTGATGATGTGGACAACGCGCTTAACTACAAAAACATCTGCAAGAAGATCATTCAACATGTCGAATCCGGAAGGTTTCTACTTTTGGAAAAATTGACCAGCGACGTACTCGGCATCTGTATCGATCATCCATGGGTGAAATACGCTCAAGTGAGAATCGACAAGCCTCATGCGCTACGTTTTGCCGACTCTGTTTCGCTCACTCTGAGCTATGAAGCAGACAGCGACAATAATTCATAAGGAGTGCGTCATGCTGAATACAGAAGCCGAAAAAGTAAGAGAAGCTTTGCTCGCAAGAGGACTTGAAACTCCAATGACACCGAGTGAAATGAATCCCAACCAGAAGTACAACCGCATCAAAGGACTTTTGACGGAAGTTGTCAGTACGCTTGGGCTGGATTTAACCGATGACAGCCTTGCTGAAACACCCCATCGCATCGCAAAGATGTACGTACATGAGATATTTTCAGGGCTAGATTACGATAACTTTCCGAAAATCAGTGTTATAGAAAATAAAATGTCGGTTGATGAAATGGTTAAGGTATCGGATATCGACTTAACATCTACGTGCGAACATCACTTCATTACTATTGATGGTTTAGCGGAAGTCGCCTACATCCCTGAAAACAAGATTCTTGGGCTGTCTAAAATCAACCGTATCGTTCGGTTCTTTGCTCAGCGTCCTCAGGTACAAGAACGCCTTACACAACAAATCCTAGTCGCGATACAGACTCTCGTTGAAACAGAAAACGTGGCCGTGACGATTAAAGCGACGCACTATTGTGTTAAATCCAGAGGCGTGATGGATGCTAATTCTGAAACCTCAACGACCGCTCTCGGTGGTATTTTCAAAACTAACCGTCAAACCAGAGCTGAGTTTTTACGATGAGTGAAACGATCCTGATAACCGGCGTGGGAAAGCGACTCGGATTCGCACTGGCGCAGCAACTTTTAGCGGATGGATACAAAGTGGTTGGCACCTACCGCAGCGACTATCCTCAACTGCAACTGTTGCGCGACAGTGGAGCCGACTTGCAGCAAGTAGACTTTTATCAACAAAGCAGCTTAGAGGGCTTTCTTGATTATGTTGGTCAAGAATATAAGACACTTCGAGCCGTCATACACAACGCTTCAGACTGGAAGCCTGAGAACAAAAACAAGCCCAGTGACAATGCATCCCAAATCATGCACCAGATGATGACGATTCACGCTACCGTGCCTTACCTGTTCAATTTAACACTCAAAGACCAATTGATGTCTGGCGATGAAACTTCAGACATCATCCACATCAGTGATTATGTTGCGGAAAAAGGCAGTAAAAAACACATCGCTTACGCAGCCAGTAAAGCTGCGCTCAACAACCTAACGCTATCGTTTTCAGCGATGCTGGCTCCCAAGGTCAAAGTAAATACCCTCTCTCCAGCCATGATCAAGTTTAATGAACATGACGATGAGGCATACAAAACCAAAGCGCTGAAGAAAGCTCTGATTCCCTCAGAAGCGGGCTTTGAGGAAATAATAGATGGCATCAAGTTCGTGTTGGCCAGTAATTACATGACAGGAAGAACTTTGCACCTTGATGGCGGCAGACATTTGAAGTGATGGTCTTACATTGTCTGCGACCTAAACGGCTGCTATATAGCGAATGCAGTTGACTAGAAACAGCTATAACCTAGAAACTGCTATAAGAATGAGGAAGACGATTTTCTTCATCCCAGCCTGATAACTCAATATTGATTAGTGATTTACGCTTCTCATTACACAGTGAAGCGATATTGATGATAGGCAACTGGCTGCGAAACTGCGCGGTAAGTATGACCTTTTTACTTTTACTCAGGCTGTCTCGGCATTGCGCCAAAACCGCTCCAGTATCTAGCTGATGTGTGTTCTCGATAATCTGGATATCAGCGTTCTCTTGATAACAATCTATCAGCCAAGATACGGCAGCTGCTTCTGAGCTAGTGAGTACGATGACATCTTTTGTTGCCATAAGCTCGTGGAGTTCAAGCTCTTTTAGTTCAGTTTCCATAATTAGGGCGTGTTGATCTTTCGAGCTGATTTTTGCAGCGAGTTGCTGGGTATTTATACAAGGCAGAGGCATCGATGTGTAGCTAGCCTACATGAGAAGCCGATAACGCAGTAGAAATGACCAGCAAACGCTGCCCGAAGGGTTCGGCTAAAAGCGTTTTACTCTTTGTTGAGGGAGATTTGCTTAGAATGACTAGGCTACTTCTCCCTCGCCGCGATTAAAACGCTTTTATCTCGAACACAATTTAACCGCGAAAGGTCAACACGCCCTAATCTCATTCAGCAGCAAACACATTAAAGTCGGTTGCCCAGTTTAGCCTGTGCCAAATGGTAGCCTCTATCTATCATCTCTTGTGAGCGATCAAACTCTAAGGTGCCACAGGCATTACGTGGGATCTCAAGCGTAATATCGGCAGGATAAGCGGCCAGTTTTTGGCGAGCAATGGTCGATTGCATCGCATCAAACGCTTGGTTGGCAATGTCGTAGGCTGCAAAGTTAAAGCTCATTTTGCTTTTTACACTGCTACCTAGATTATCGATAAAGTGGACGACCTTGTCGTGCAAGTTGCCCTCTTTCGCAGGTAAAGAAGCAGGGTTCACTTCCTGTTGTACCATTTCAGGTTCACCACCTAAGTTCACAGCCAAAGTAACGTCTGTATTGTCTCCAAAGGTAGGCGCTATCGGTACGGGATTGAGTACACCGCCATCAATGAGCTCTTCGCCATTAATAACATGAGGTGTGAAGAACAGTGGCAAAGAGATAGAGGCGCGAATAGCATCAAAAAGAGAGCCTGATTGCAGCCAAACCTCTTTTTCATCGGCGACGTTGGCAGCGACGGCGGTATAAGGGATGGGCAGAGCTTCAATTGAAATCTCGCCGATCAACTCACGTAGTGTGTCGATGATCTTGTCCCCTTTGAACATCCCGCTCGATTGCCATGAAAAGTCCAACATCATAGCCATATCCGATTGGTCGATACTGGTGACCCACTCTTCAAATTCATCCAACTTGCCCGCAGCGTAGACACCACCGATAAGTGCACCAATTGAACAGCCAGAGATGGATTTTATCTGATAGCCATGCTCCATTAACCAGCGGATGATTCCAACGTGCACCAAGCCTCTTGCGCCACCACTGCCAAGTACCAATGAGATCGTTTTTGCCATCGTATTAATCCTTTAGTTTTAAATTCTAGGTGGGCTAACTCGCCGATTTGCCAACTCGCCGATCTCAACTCACTGAATCACTCTCAGTCCATACGGGTAATGAAGGTTTGCTCGTCATCGACAAAAGCCACGTAGTCGCCGTGATAGATAAAAATCCGACCACGCCCTTCAACGATACACGCAAGCTGTGGGTTCAAATCTTCTTCAAGATTTTCACTTTGATACGTGCCGGTATCAGTGATCACACCGCGGAGTGTAGGCAGAAATCCATAGCTGCGTTTGGCTTGATCAATCAGGCTCAATTCACTGACAGTAGAGAAGTAAGATGGGATTGGGCCTGCATCTTCGATAAACATAGTTTTCAGTTCTTCAAAAGCTGTAATTACCAGCCAGTCGATGCCGTTAACATGATGGATAAACATTGTTTATAAATACCTAGTTTCTCGATAATTCTGATGCGGAGATTCTATCACTATCAGTGCATAACGTGGGAGAAATTAAAGGACTACAAATAACCAGACACCCACTATCTACAGAGTCTAATACTAGTCGACCTACTCTACGACTAATGTCTAACTAACTGAGTCTATTTGTTTTTTTTGGTTTGGTATAAGGTAATAACTACTAAATGTTAATGAATCTTTAATTATAAGTTGACATGTTGTTTGCGCTTCTGCGTGAGTAAATTACGTTTGTTGGAACAACACACCTCAGAGTGTGAAAGAAAGGAATCAAAATGAGCAGCACTTTAGAGTCGGTACATATACGAAGAGATAAGCCTCAAGCCAACGAGGACGAACTCTCCTATGAACAACAACACAAACCAAGCTCAGAGTTTGACTCCCGAGAACAGTATTTAGAACACGAATTACAAATCATGTCGCCTAAGCGCTGGCGTCCAAATTTGCCGTTTAAAGATTATCGATTCGAGATAGAAGACACCATCCCAGCGATGGCAGCGACCATTGGTAAAGTGGTGATGGTGGGCGCGATTGCTGCTACCTTTGCGGGGGCTCTCGGATTAAATGAAGACTTCATTCTAGAAAACGTTCGTTATGAACTCCTCATCGCCTCCGTTTTCATTATTATTTTCTCTGGCTTCCTATTGCCGACCGCGAACCTCGCAGGTACACACGGCCCACTCATCCCTTTAATTCCGATTGTTGTTGCAGCAGGCGGTCACCCTATGGCGTTTGGATTGCTGATTGGCGCTTTTGGCCTAATCTTAGCCATCAGTAAAGGTGGCAGCATGTTGGCCAACCTCACCAGTAAAGGCGTGTGTGGTGGCTTATTGCTCTACCTCGGCTTTGTTGGAACCGCCTCTCAAGTGAAAAAGCTGTTCGCTTGGGCAGAGGGAATTGGCATGAGCCATATCGCGTTTGTCGTAATCTTTTGCACCATTATCTTGTACGCGTTATTGGAACACTTCCGTAAGCGTTGGCTAGCTGTGCCTCTTAGCTGCTTACTGGGTGGTACGATTGCATTTGCCATGGGCGCGCCATTTGCTTTCCACACTGAGCCAGGCTTACCTAACATGAACCCTATGTATTGGTGGGGAGAAGATACAGGTTGGATGCTAGGCCTACCGACGATTGAACACTTCATGGTGGTATTGCCGTTTGCGATTCTAGCCGTAGCGATGTGGTCGCCAGATTTCTTAGGGCATCAAGTGTTTCAAAAGATCAGCTATCCAGAACGTACCGAAAAAGTACACATGAACATTGATGACACCATGACCACGGCTTCAATTCGTCAAACGTTCGGCTCTCTGCTCGGTGGTACTAACTTTACGTCTTCATGGGGTACTTACATCGTACCAGCGGCGATTGCTAAACGCCCTATTCCTGCTGGTGCATTGCTTACAGCTCTGTTCTGTATCATCGCCGCAGTTTGGGGTTACCCAATGGATCTAGCTATCTGGCAACCTGTATTGTGTGTAGCACTTATTGTTGGGGTATTTGTGCCATTGCTAGAAGCTGGAATGGAAATGACTCGTGAAGGGAAAACCACACAATCAGCAGCGATTGTTGTATTTTCTTCAGCGCTCGTTAACCCTGCATTTGGTTGGGCTCTCACCATGCTGTTAGATAACTTAGGCTTAGTCGGTTGTAAAGAACGCAGTAGTGAGCTTAGTAAAATGAGCCGTTGGGTGTTGCCTGGCATTATGTTTATTGTGCTAAGTGGCGTGATGGCGCTGGTTGGCCTTCTACCGGGGATTCCCGCGATTATCCCAAGCTTTCGTTAAACTCGATTAATATTGAGTTTTGGTCGAAATACGAAAAGGCCTCGCAATCGCGAGGCCTTAGTTTTATCTAAGTATCAACGAGCGAACAGCGAAGCAATTTACGATAGTAAAACTAAATTAACTGGAGAGCCATTCGTCCAATACTGTGATGAATTTAGGGTTGATGAGATAACCGATGGAAGCGTGCGGATTACTTTTCCCGTTGCGAATATTGAGGTTGTAAATGGGGTGAATATCTTTCATTCCGCCGGGTATCAGATCCAGTTTGAGCATATCTTTAAAGTCATTTCTAATTTTGCTGTCATGAGAGATAAAGTCATCTTCTGCCGATATGTTTATCCATTGCTGAATGTTTAAAGGGTACTTCTTCTCATCTTTCAAGCGACTCCCCTTTAGCCTATCTTTTACGTTTTCATCACCTAACGGTGACCCGAGCGTAAGCAATAAGTTGACCTTCTTGTCTGCACCATAGCCGTGTCTATACTCTCCGTAATGAGACAGCTTCCACAACACGTCGTAACTGATCATCGATCCGAGACTGTGCGATACAATCATCACGTCATCCTGATTATCAAGCGCTTCCTTCAGCTCAACCATTAGCCTATGCCTGACATCGCTGCCAAAATAGGTATCTTCATTCCAATAATGCGCCATGTCCGGCGCGACCTTCGTTATGAGTGTCTCAGCCATACCTAGCTTTCCAAATAGCGATGAAAATGTGTCTGCTAACGCCTCTTTTAGAAAACCAATTTTAGATACCTGGTTATACGTTGTTTTATTGAACTGACTTGTCTTGTACTTTTTGAGTTCAGACAGCGCTTGCTGTCGACTTGCAGGGTCTTCCGTTGGTTTCTCTAACAATGTGTTCGATAGTTCACCGTAATAAACAAAGCGTTTATCGACATCTTTAAAAGCTTGTAATGAACTTGATTCTCCACAATCTCGCTGTAAGCCATGCTCTATAGCATCGTACCAGAGTGCTTGAAGGTGAGCTTTATCGGGCTTTTGAGCGCGACCATGAATGAATATTATTTTCTTAGCCATAGCAGGACGTCCTAAACACATAGTTAAAGTGATTATCACTAGAAAGTACCTCCTAAATTCGGTCAGCCCTTACTAATAACAGGGGTGATAATTACGTATCTAGGGGTGGGTGATAGGTCATTTATATAACTATGAGGCCATCGTTTAAGGACCATAAACGAATGAACGATGCGATCATCACTCGCAAATTGAAATGAATGTAGCGAGCAAAAGCTCCAACTCACAAAAAGGCCTCGCACACGCGAGGCCTTAGTTTTATCTATCAACGGTTACATCCATCTTTTAACAACTACAGCGCCCTACTTCACTGGCTTTAGTCCATTCGGGTAGTGAAGGTTTGCCCGTCATCGACGAAAGCCACATAGCCGCCGTGGTAAATGAACATACGACCACGGCCTTCAACGATACACGCCAGTTGTGGGTTCAAGTCTTCTTCTAGATCTTTACTTTGGTAAGTACTGGTATCAGTGATGACGTCGTGAAGTGTAGCAAAAAACCATAGCTGCGCTTGGCTTGATTAATCAGGCTCAATTCACTGTTTCTAGAAAAGTAAGATGGGATTGGGCCAGCATCTTCGATGAACATCGGTTTTAGTTCTTCAAAGGCGGTAGGCGTGTGAGAAATCGAGTTAGAGAAAACAGTAGCTTTTTACCATTTGGGAACATTCAGCAGACCGAACAGTAACAACGTCAAAATTGGTATTTTATTCTAACTCAAATACGCGCCTTTACACATCTAGATCAACAAAAGAAAAGTTATGCAACTAGTTTTTTACACTTTTACAGAAAGTGTGAGATAACACCAAAAGACACTACATGCGCTCGACTACCATTATTCACAAATTGCTCAATATTTAATCAAGCCAAACATAAGAAAGGTTATGTCATGCAGCTAGAACTAGATTCGATAAAAATCGCTTTAATGAATTACTTTGAAGGAAGCTGGGAGTCCAACGCGGCTTCCATGAGTGATTTAGATAAGGTAGTTATCGGCTTAGATGATCAGTATACCCCTGTTACCAAAGACGAAATTTTGTCGATTATTCAAACAAGTCCAAGCTTATTAATACCAGATAGTTCGACATTTAGTCATCAATTGTCAGATTGTGATGACTACGCACTTCAATTGAAGGCACTCACCGTTGCTTTATATCGTCAAAAGGCTTGGCAAGGCGCACAAGTTTCACCGCCGGCCATTGGGATGGTTATTACTCAAAGCCATGCGTTCAATTTCATTATATGGGACAAATTAGGTGAAGCTACTGCCGCAATCATTGATCCAAGTGAACAAACACCAGTCTTCTATGATGTGTTGGCTGATGGAAGACACACATTGGGTACATTTCCAATCCAGTTAATCTATATATAAATAAGAGATAAAGAGAGGCTTATATGAAACGTCAAATAGCTAGTTTTTCTGCGGTTACATTAACTTTGCTGCTGATTGGTTGTACAACTACCAGTGAAGTACATCCATTAACTCAGAGAACAACTTTAGATGCGCAAACTCCGCAAGGAATTGCATTTTCTTTACCAAAAACAATCTTCGAGATGGAAATCTCCTACGGGCATTACGAAATAAAAACATACTCCATAGATGACAAGGGGAAAAGAGGGAAAGCTACTACCACGCAAAAGATAGTCCTAGAAAAGCCTATTGTCTTGAGAACACTCACAGTACCTGATTACTCAGCGTCATTTGTCTTTGATCCAAACAGTCTTGACGCATTTACTAAAGATACAGATATCACTCTAGACTTTGTGAACGGGATGTTTAAATCGACTAATATCATTGTCGATGACAAAACGACTGAGATTGTAGGAAACGTCGCATCTACTGTAGTAAATACTGCTATATCAGTAGCAGTGGCAGGAACGACTGAGAAGGAAGTAGAAACTAAGCTACTCAAAGAGGTCGTTGTGAAAAGACAAATAGACCCTAACAAATTATCTTTTGAAAAAAAAGAGAATATCTATGAAGCGCTCTATGACGAGATTGGAGACGCCAACGCGCTGTTTGGCACAAGCAATTTGAAGAATCCGATAATTGAGCTAAAGATTGTATCATCAGAAGACTGGCCTAGTGACAAAGCTTTGGGTATCACTCAGCTGAAAGACAGCGGTAAACCGCTCGCTGGAATTCCGTACAGATTGGGGGGGGCGGTTGAGGCACAAATATTACTTAACAAACGAGAGGCTTACAGTGGGTTCCACACAGTTAAGCAGCTTGGTGGTGTAGCCATAATTCCGTTAAATGCCAAAGCGTTCTCTGATGTGACTCAAGGGCTAAGCTTTGGAAACGATGGTTCAGAGCTTGTAAAGTACACATCGAAAGGAACAAGCAGTGGAGAAGCTCTAAGCCTAACTGCCAGCCAAACATCAGCTGCAGTTAAACAAGGGCTTATCGATAGAGAGCAATCCAAGCTCGATATGATTAAGAAGCAACGAGAGAATCAATTGGCAACAGCAGAGTTGGGTCAAGGTGAGTCCTTGGCCTTAATCGAAGCAGAGCTTGCAGTAATCAATAAAAAAGTGGAGTTGGCCGAAGCGCAACTGAAATTAGCTGAAGCTGAAGCAAAACTAGAGTAGGGTGTTCAGTTCCATAGTGTTAACGCGATTCAATGATAATACTAAAAATCGATTGGCTGCATTTACAAGATTAAAACACATTTTGCCAATCTAAAATTAGCCCTACCCTCTTCAACAAAGGCCTCTCTTACTTGAGGCCTTCATTTTTTATCGAACCAGCGCCCTACCTTACTGACTGCACCGCTTTCATCAACGTTGCGTTGAACTGGTCTGATTGCTCTAGCTTTGGGAAGTAGCCTCAATCTTCAATGTAATAAATGCTGTAATCCTTGATGTGTTTCTTGTTCGCTTCTGAATCCGTCAACCTCAAAATTTCTTGCTAAAAAGGTAGAAAAGTTTATAGTATTTTTACGTTAAAAATGAGAATCGATATGTCATTACAGAAGAAGCAACCTAAAGTATCACTGAACATTAAAATCTCTTCAGACTTGGATGCTCGCCTTAAACTAGCGAGAAAAGCAGCGCGTGAACAAGGGCTAATGTTCAATGTATCTCAAGAAGTTGAAAAGTTTCTTGAGAAGGAAATAAAGAAAGTGGAACGCCAGCTATCAATCGATGAAGAGATTAAGAACAACCTCGAGGATCTTGGTGGGCTTAATATAGATAAAATGATGAAATCAATGGATTAATCAAAACACTAACGTATTGATTAAAATGAATTTAAAAATGACAAAGCGTGGAGATGATTATGGGCACAATAATTGGACTGTTAATTTTGGCTGGTATCAGTGTATTCCTAAAGCGTCAAACGGGGCTTCATTTGCATGAGTGGATTGCAAAAAAATATAAAGAATCTCAAGACAAAAAATAATGGACTCTATCAGATTGACAGATTCCATCGATTTGACTCAGAAAACTAAGGCCTAGTACACACGAGGCCTTTGTTTTATCTATAGGATGATTACATCCATATTTTAACAACTACAGTGCCCTACTTCACTGACTTCACCGCGTTCATCAACGTTGTGTTGAACTGCTCAGGTTGCTCGAGCATTGGGAAATGGCCTGAGTCTTCGATGTAGTAAATGCTGTAATCCTTGATGTGTTTCTTGTTCGCTTCTGAATCCGTTGGCCATAAGCGAGCGTTAACCAATATCACTGGCACATTCACGTTCTCATACACGCGGTGTGCTTCGCCTGTCACGTATTGGCCTAGATAATGGCGAAACTGGTTTATTGCGATAGCTGGAGGCGCTGAGGCCATGTCTTGTGTTACCCAATAAAGTAAATCTGCGTCTACGTCTTTTGGTAGCGAGTCTTTCACGAACATAGTAATGCCCGTTTGGAAATCAGCTTCAAATGGTTTGGTCATTGCATCTAGGTCGCTTTGTGAAACCGCTAGTGCGACGTTTTGAGATGTGTCGACACCAATAATGCCCTTCACTCTTTTCGGCATCAGTTTAGCGGCTTCTGCAATCACACCACCCGCCATTGAATGCCCTACTAAGATGACGGATTCGAGTTGTTCTTTCTCGACTACGGCTTTGATGTCTTCAGCGAACGCAACCATGGTGTACTCTTCGCGGTTGAACGACGAGTTACCGTGCCCTGCTAAGTCCATAGTAATCACTTGGTACTGCTTTGAAAACTCACTCACTTGGTTTTGCCAAAGCCTACTGTCTAAGCTCCAACCATGAATAAAGATCAGCGCCGTATCCCCGCTCCCACTTTTGCCATAAGCAATTTGCTCACCATCGTGAGATATCGCAATACCATACTTAACCGTTGAGTCATGAGCCATGGCATTCATACTACCAAGCGTCATGAATACGAAGAGTGTGAGGTTTAGAATTAAACGTTTCATAGTGTCTCTCTACTTACTTTGGAGGGAACGCAGAAAGCGTCCCTCTCAATCAATATAGCCACTATAAAGTGTGAAGTTGTAGTCGGGTCAAGGGGTTCAGATAAAATAGAAAAAACGTTACCTCTACTCAATTTTTTACATTACATCGACACCACTCTTTTCGACTCTTAGATCATAAATAAATGAATTCACACTTAGAGCGCTTCTATCTCAAGCTAAGGTTCAAACTGCTAGGTATAATAGAGAAAATTATATATAATTCATACAGTTAAAACACAACTATTGATAGATAAGTTAGTAAAATGAAAAAACAATATAACTTCAGGAAAGAATTGACTCAGAGTTTGAAAATTAAAGATGCTACGACTTTCATTACAACTCTAAGAAAAAAGTTGAGCAACCCGATTTTCCAAGCATCTCTGCTATTTAGCAAATCAAAGTTTTTAAAAACCCCGTTCGGTGGCGATGAAAGTATGCTTCCAGATGCTAGTCCTGAGCATGTTCTATCAATAATTTTAATAAAATTACAAAAAGAAAAAAAACTACTTGGTTCATTCAACATTTTAAAATCAAAATATGAAAGCCAAGTATTAAAAGGAAACTATCTAGAAGCTCTAAACACAATTGAAGAAGTGAAAAATATATCTGGATTGTCTTGTTGGTTCATTGAATGCAAATTTGCATTATTAGCTACATTAGAAAAATATGATGAGTTCGAAGAATTCTATAATGAGCTAACTAAAAACACTAAATCTGACCTTGAAAAGAGAGATATTGATCTAATCTTTGAAAGAACATCACCTAATAGTATCGCTGAAAGGATTGAATTCTCATTAGACTCACTAAAAGAAGGATTAGTACAAGAAGAAGCATTCGATGCGCATGTAGTCGATTTTCTCCATAGATTTGATGCCTCAAAAAAGTATGACTCTACAACAATTATATCATATTTTTGGCAAAGCAACATTGTAGATATATATAATATCATCTGTCGACTGTTGTTCACTAATTCTATTGACTATGATTTAGTTACTTACTTAAAAAGTAGTTTACTAGAATTAGCAGACTCAACAAACTCAAATAGAATAAAAAACTATTTTAGCAATGATTTTGATAATTATCTTGAAGAACAAATCGAAGAAGATTTTATCAAGATATGTGACACTTATATCACTGGTAACTATAGATATTGTATCAGTCTTTGCGAAGATTTTCTTAACAAATACCCTTATGCTTCTTCTATATATGAATTCTACTGTAATTCTCTTTTGAATGAAAATTGGGTTGCTGCACTAGATAATAACGGATTACTTAAGGAATTAATTGAACTAAACCTTGACTATAATGAAAAAAATGAAGCTAGAAAAAACAAGATATTTTTAAGGTTCAACAACATTGATTCGGTTCAATTTATTACACTTAGAAAGAACAAAAAAATAATTTCATTTTCAGAAGAAAAGCTTAAATCAATTGAAAATATCTATGATTTCTTTGAGTGTACTGTAATACCAAAGAACCCTTTCAATTCAAAATTTATAATTAGCACCTCGATAAGCTCAAGTATTACAAATAATTCTGATGAATTCATTGATCAGATACCAGAATATAGAGTAAAGAAAAGGTTGGCCGATAAGTTATTTCACGAAAAAAAATTCGACCTTGCCATTGAAACTTATATAAGCATTCAAGACAACCCTCACCATATGGTTAGTGAAATTAGCAATAAAATAATTCTATCGTACTTCAGTAACAATCGTGTTGATTTTGCTTGCAAATACATTTCCGATATGTATTTTTCAGGTAAACTAAGTATTGAAAGGCTCGACAAAAAACAAATAATTGACATCTTGGAAGATTGTGACCCTGTAGATCAACCTACCGTTGAGATCCCTATTAGCTTACATTTACTAACGACCAAGAAAGACTCTCAGATAGTAGCATTACATTTAGATGATTATCTAGATTATCTAGAACTAACAAAGCCAAGCGATATAAGTATTGATGATGAGAAACACAAATTTATGCTTCATAAAGTTTGCAACTTGGACGTTCTCGAGTCTCTACATATCATTAGAAAAATCTACCCAACATCAAACGATAGAATGCTAGATAGGACTCTGATTCTATCCAAACTTAAAACTGATTTATCATACAAAGAAGAAGAAATAACCAAAGAGCTTGAATTCCTTCAGCATCAATTCTCTAGAAACTTATGTGTATCTGATGTCGAACCAGGTAAAATAAACATCAATACAGAAATGATCGCCGAGATATTTAAGTCCGAGAAGAAAAATATAATATCTAGTTTTGAACTGGCTTATGCGAATGAAAAAGACAACTTTGAGTTCAGCTTAGATAAGATCTCAAGTCAAGTTAATAGTAACTTGTTTGTAAGTGCATATGAGTTTTTCATGGCTATTAGAGATATCTATACGTTAGACCAAAAATACGGCCTAGATTATCAACTTAATACAAATATAAGACACAACGGTATCGTCCCATCTTTAAGAGCTATTTTTGAAAGCGAAGGGATCATATGTGACCATGAAAACAATCAATACAAAGATAATATAAATTTTGAGACAACATGCCGAAGCCTTCTAGTCCGATATAAATACGAAGAGCTTCAAAATAAAATCAAGAAATTCTCAAAGAGAATAGATACAAGAATAAATAAATTAAAATCAGTCTATATGCATGTTGCCACCAATGATAAGGATGACAAAGAAAAATTATTCAAAATAATAATTGACGAGTCAGATGTTTTTAAGTTGCTTGTTTTTACAAATAGTAATAACGACATTGATTCATGTATTAATTATTGTCTGGGGATTATGAATAACAAGTCCGAAGAGTGTTTAAATGTTGGCCGTGCTCTAATACAAATTGGGCTTGGTGAATTGTTTAAGAAGGAATTAAAAAGCTTGGAAACAACTCTTAAAGGGAGTTTTTCGACAAAGTTTATAGACGCTATATCAATAACTCGAAATGAATTAGATAACCGTCTAGAAAACATATCTCAATGGTTAAATTTCTCAGAGTATAGTGCTGATGATTTTCTCTTAGAAGTTGCTTTGTATGAAGCTAAAAGTTTTGTAGATACAATTTTCTGCAATGTAAACGTTGAACTTGAAATAAACAACACTTTCAATAAAAAAATTGACGGGCAATACTTAATGTCATTTATTAATATATTTATACTAATATTTGAGAATGCTTGTAAAAGAAGAAAAAACAAAGACGAAATAACAATAGTAATAACCACATCATTAATGAAAGAGACTGTGTCTATTGAAATTTCCAACCTATCAAAAAATATAGATAAAGAAATTATCCATATGATCAATAGTAACATCAATGATGTAAGCAAATTACATAATGCTAATAAAGAAAAAAATAGTGGCGTATATAAGGTTAAAAAACACTTAGAACTTGATATTGCTGTTCCAAATAGCATAGAAATTCAGAGTTCAGGAGATGAGTTTATATTTACTATTGAGATTGATTGTTTAGATATTTGTTCAGGAGTTTAGAATGGAAAACAAAAAGGTTCTTATAGTTGAAGATAATCCTGTTAAGTTAGAATCTATAATCGAAGCTATAGATATTTATAACTTAAATGTTGAGACCGTAGTAACACCTGCAGATGCAATTGCTAACCTACGAGAAAATAAATATGATTTATTTATACTTGACATGAGTTTACCTAGTTACGAAGAAGAGAAAAATTCAATAGGTTCTTTATCAGGAAAACAAATCCTTCAAACCATGAAACACAAAAGAATGTCAGCTCCTACTGTAATTATTACACAATGGGACGTATTTGGTCATCACGATGACACTGTAGCTCTCAATAAACTCAAAGACGAATTACTAACCAAGTTCTCTAAAAATCTTCATGATGTAATATTTTGGGATAAATCTGATGAATCATGGAAGGAAAAACTACGTTCTGTATTAGAGGTTATTATTAATGATTGATTTTTTAGTTGTCGAAGATTCTTCCGAAAAATTTGAGAGTATTAAAGAGCTACTATTATCTGTTAATAAAAATTTCTATATTAAGCATGTAGAAAACAGTGAAGATGCGATGCAGCAAATGCTTAAAAGAAGCTATGCTTTCGTAATATTAGATATACAAATACCTAACACAGCAAACGAAAAAGCTAAGAACCCTGAAGGAGGAGTCGAGCTTTTACGCTGGGTTAAACACAAACAAAAAAGAAAAAAGATAACACCACCAAAAAACATTATCGTCCTAACTGAATACTCACAACTAAGAGATAAATATACTGAAGAGAACCAAGGTTATCGCGTTTTCACCTACTTATATAGTCCATCAGATATGACTTGGAAAACCAAAATCATTGACTATGTAGAAGAGTATCAATTGACAACATCTGACAAAACGTTACCTAACAATGATTCTAAAATAGTCTTTTCTGTCCATGGCATTAATACACATGGAGAGTGGCAAAACGAATTTGATCAATTTATTCAAGGTAACAGATGTGAATATACACACCTTCTATACGACTACCAATACTTCCCTGTGACCAGTTTTTTATTTCCTCCTAGAAGAAAAATAGAGGTCGAAAGGTTAACAAGAGAATTCCAGCTCGTTGCGCGTAAGTATCCAAATGCGAAAGTACAATTAGTCGGCCATAGTTTCGGTACATATTTGATCGCCGAAGCTCTAAAAAATATTCCTAATGAACATTCGCCAACTTTTGACAAAGTAATTTTAAATGGTTCAGTGTTAAAAAGTGGCTATAACTGGTCAGAAATAGTAACAAAGCATGGTATTACAAAAATCGTTAATAATTGTGCTTTGAATGACAAAGCACTTTTAGCAAGCCAATCATTAGCAATTGGTTTAGGTATGGCAGGCAGAGAAGGTTTTAAAGGAAGTTTAACTGACATTATGATAAATAGGTTCTACAAAGGAGGTCATAGTGCGTGTTTATCTACCGAGCAGTTTACTCAATGGTTCAATTTATTCGAGCACTCAAACGTACTAAAAGCGGACAATAGAGGTGAAGTAACAGCAACCACCACAATAAAAAACACTCTAATTACTTTATTGCCAGCTATATTCCCCACCACCGTTATAGCTCTATTATTTTGGTTAACTAATTTATAATACAAGAAGGAATCCTTCCTTAGCAAACAAAAAAGGCCTCGCAATGCGAGGCCTTTGGTTTTCTATCTATCAGAAGAGATTAGTCGCGAAGTGCTGCGCCGAATTTCTCTGAGATTGAAGCTACGATAGCATCTACTGAACCAGCGATGTCTGCATCTTCTAGTGTGCGCTCTACAGACTGTAGGCTAAGTGCGATAGCTAGGCTCTTCTTACCTTCTTCAACGCCTTGACCAACGTATACGTCGAACAGTTTAGCGCCTGTTAGGAATTCGCCACCAGCAGCGATACACGCTTCTACGATGTCGCCAGAAGCTACTGCTTCGTCAACAACTACTGCGATATCACGACGGTTTGCAGGGAACTTAGATACTGCTACTGCTTCTGGAAGCACGCGAGTGTTGATAGCTGCCCATTCGATTTCGAATACGATAGTGCGACCGTTAAGACCAAACTTACGCTCTAGTTCTGGGTGAACAGTACCAATGATACCCACTTCTTTACCGTCTACTACGATAGCCGCAGTTTGACCTGGGTGAAGTGCTGGGTGCTTAGCTGCTTTGAAGCTGTATGCGATTTCGTTTGCAGAAAGCTCAAGAACTGCTTCTAGGTCACCTTTAAGATCGAAGAAATCTACAGTGTTAGTTGCAATGTCCCAGTGCTCTTCGCCACGAGTACCAGAGATAACGCCCGCAAGCATCATTTCTTGGCGCATGCCGTTTTCAGCCGTTGCTTCAGGGATGAAACGTAGACCTGATTCGAATAGACGAACGCGAGACTGTTGACGCTTCTGGTTGTGAACAACTGTGTTTAGAAGACCTTGGATTAGGCCAAGACGCATTGCTGACATGTCCGCAGAGATTGGGAATGGCAGGATTAGCGGTTCAACACCAGGTACAACAAGTTTTTGCTGTTCTGGTTCTACGAAGCTGTATGTGATTGCTTCGTGGTAGCCACGGTCTACAAGAAGGTCACGAACGCGCTTAAGCGGTTGGTTAGCTTCTTTGTGGTCATTCATTTTAAGTGCCGCTTTAGGCGCTTGGTTTGGAATGTTATCGTAACCGTAGATACGACCTACTTCTTCAATTAGGTCTTGCTCGATTGCGATATCAAAACGCCAAGATGGAGACGTTGCCGTCCAACCAGCATCAGTGCTTTCAACTTCACAACCTAGGCGAGTAAGAATCTCCACTACGTCTGTAGATGGGATTTCGTGACCTAGTAGGCTGTCTAGTTTAGCGCGACGTAGAGCAACTACGTTTGCTTTAGGAAGATCAGCTTCAGATTCGCTGCCGTTTACTGGCGCAACTTCACCACCACAGATTTCAACTAGAAGCTGTGTTGCACGCTCCATAGCTGCTGCTTGAAGTGTTGAATCAACACCACGTTCGAAACGTAGAGAAGAATCAGTGTGAAGGCCGTAAGCACGTGCGCGACCACGGATGTGATCCGGTGCGAAGAATGCCGCTTCAAGAAGAACGTCAGTTGTTTCAGTAGTAACACCTGAATCTTGACCGCCAAAGATACCAGCGATTGCTAGAGCTTTGTTTTGGTCTGCGATAACAAGTGTGTTGCTGTTTAGTTCAGCTTCGTTGCCATCTAGAAGTGTTAGCTTTTCGCCCTGCTCTGCTAGACGAACCACGATACCGCCTTCGATCTTAGCTAGATCAAATGCGTGCATTGGTTGGCCTTGCTCTAGCATCACGTAGTTTGTGATGTCTACAACTGGGTCGATTGAACGGATACCACAACGACGCAGTTTTTCTTGCATCCAGATTGGAGATTCCGCTTTCACGTTTACGTTCTTAACCACACGGCCAAGGTAACGTGGACAAGCATCAGTTGCTTTGATTTCAACAGATACTGTGTCTTCAATGCTTGTTGCAACAGCGTCAACTGTTGGCTCTGTAACGTCTGCGCGGTTTAGTACGCCAACTTCACGAGCAAGGCCACGGATGCTGAAGCAGTCTGCGCGGTTTGCTGTTAGGTCTACGTCGATAGTTACGTCGTTAAGCTCAAGAAGCTCACGTACGTCCATACCTAGCGTTGTGCCTTCTGGCAGCTCAAGGATGCCGTCAGACTCTACGTCGATACCTAGCTCAGAGAAAGAACAAAGCATGCCGTGCGATGGAACGCCACGTAGTTTTGCTTTCTTGATTTTGAAGTCACCAGGAAGTACTGCGCCAACTGTTGCTACTGCTACAGTTAGGCCAAGACGACAGTTAGATGCACCACATACGATGTCTAAAAGCTCTTCTTCGCCGATATCAATTTTAGTTACTTGTAGTTTGTCTGCGTCTGGGTGCTGACCGCACTCAACCACTTTACCTACTTTAACGCCGGTGAATTCACCAGCAACAGGTTCTACATCGTCAACTTCCAAACCAGCCATAGTGATTTGGTGAGCTAGCTCTTCGCTGTTAATTGCAGGTTTAACCCACTCGCGTAGCCAAGATTCACTGAATTTCATAGTTTTGACTGCCCCGGATTACTTGAATTGTTTAAGGAAACGAAGGTCGTTCTCGAAGAACGCACGAAGGTCATTTACGCCGTAACGAAGCATCGTTAGACGCTCTACACCCATACCGAATGCAAAACCAGAGTATTTCTCAGGGTCGATGCCAACAGAGCGAAGTACGTTAGGGTGAACCATGCCACAGCCTAGAACTTCTAGCCATTTGCCATCTTTACGTTTCACGTCAACTTCAGCTGAAGGCTCTGTGAACGGGAAGAATGAAGGACGGAAACGCACTTCAACTTCTTCTTCAAAGAAGTTACAAAGGAAATCGTTAAGAATGCCTTTAAGTTGTGCGAAGTTTACGTTCTCATCAACTAACATACCTTCCACTTGGTGGAACATTGGCGTGTGAGTTTGATCGTAGTCGTTACGGTAAACACGACCCGGAGCAATGAAGCGGAAAGGCGGTTTGCCGTTTTCCATCGTACGGATTTGAACACCAGAAGTGTGCGTACGTAGCATTAGATCAGGGTTGAAGAAGAAAGTATCGTGATCAGTACGAGCTGGGTGATCGTCTGCGATGTTTAGTGCATCAAAGTTGTGGAATGCATCTTCGATCTCAGGGCCAGACTCAGTGCTAAAGCCAAGCTCACCAAAGAACTGTTCGATACGCTCAACTGTGCGAGTTACTGGGTGAAGACCACCGTTCTCAATGCGACGACCTGGTAGGCTCACATCGATAGTTTCTTCAGCTAGTTTCGCTTCAAGCTCTGCACGTTGAAGTGCGTCTTTGCGAGCTGCGATCGCTTGTTGAACAGCACCTTTCGCTTTGTTGATCTCTTGACCAGCAGTGCGACGCTCTTCAGGTGGAAGTTTACCTAGGCTTTGTAGTTGAAGAGTTAGTTCACCCTTCTTACCTAAATACTGAACTCGCACTTCATCAAGTGCGACTAACGAATCTGCTGTATCAATAGCAGTCGTTGCATTAGCAATGATCTCTTCTAGATGTTGCATCATTTCCTCATCTACCAGTTGGTAGTGTCCGTATCGGATGATTAGTTTTTTTAGATAGCTACACATAGTAATCAAACACGCATCCAATGCCAAATTGAATCGCTAAAAGAGCAAGTTATTGACTAAAAACACGGCAAATTTAACAGGATATTAATGAGGAGTAGGAAGAAGTGGAACAATTACTGGTACCACTCCTTAATTTGGAAGCGAATCACGCTCAAAAACTAAAGCGAGCTAGGTTTTAGATTTAAAGTGAACTGAGCGCTAAAACTGACGAGAGCTATGGTTCTAAATCTTAAGTAAATCGAGGTCTAAATCTGAATCGAACAAACGCTGTTCTTCCCCGCGTTTTTCGCTAAATAAACGGACTCATCAGCCGCTTTAATCAATTCATTCATGGTTTCGAATTCTTGGGTCATTTCAGCCACACCAACACTAATGCTGCCAATCCAAGCTTGGTTGCCGGTTTCGACCTCTAATTCAGACACTTTCTGTCGAGTCGTTTCTGCGATGTGCATGCCCCCTTTAAGATCGGTATCAGGGCAGATAACCAAGAACTCATCGCCCCCTAATCGGCACACAATATCATCGTTGCGGAATGTGTTTTTCAGTTCACGCGAGAGGGTTTTTAACACCAAATCGCCTGCATCATGGCCACTGGTATCATTAATGCGCTTGAAGTGGTCGGCATCAATCATAATGCACACCAAAGGCACGCCAAGTTCTTTGGAGTCTTGCCAATGCACGGCTAACTGTTTAAAAGCGCAGCGGCGGTTAGGCAAATTAGTGAGTGAGTCTGTTAAGGACAGTTCTTCAAGTTTCTTATTCGCTTGTTTTAACTCTGCCGTACGCTCCTCGACTTTGTCTTCGAGTAACTGATTGAAGCGTAACAACTGTTTGTTGCGTTCAGATACCTGCTCAAATAAGCCTTTAAGCGCGGCTAATAAAGGGAGGGTTGACGAGTCTTGCTGCTTTTCTTCTGCTTCAAAGGCTTGGAGAGGGGTTGCACCCTCTTCTATCGCGGCCACTTGTCGCGCCATGTTTTGGTCGATGCCGAGGATGTGATAAGCAAGCCAATGAATGAGGAAATCCAGTAGCTGACGTGCTGACGCCTGATCTTCTTCCAAGATGAAAGCTTGCATGCTGTAGATATCTTGCATAAACACACGATGCACTTTGATGTGTTCTTCAATGTGTAAGTCATAGAGTCCGCAATCTCTCATCAAAGATTCTTCTTCTTTAAAATGAAATTCGGCATAGCGAGTGAGGTCGAGTAAAGCGACGCTCATGTCGTCTATAGAGATCGTATTCTCTGACAACAGGTTTCCGTAGTGATTGATAAAACCAACAAGGTATTGATGTTGTTCGTCTACGACACCAATGCCTGTTTCAAAGTTTTTATCCCAATTAAATGAATTCATAAATCCCTTAGGGCCGATACCACCAGCACAACTTACATGCATATTCGGAGGTTATAGAGGTTCGAAAAATATAACCATCTTACCTATGGGGCTATTCGATTGTTTGATCCACTTTATAAAAAGACGACGTTGAACATTCTAAATATGGCTCATCTTAAATTTGAGACGCTCCCCTTAAGAAGAACGCCTCATGAAGCTAATATTTACTTTTTGGAAATGCTCACTTTTTGTAAAGACTAAAAATAGTATTCCAACGCCATCTCAACAAAATCATCCTTGCGCGCGAAGAACAACAAGTCTTCTGGGGTTTCGTTCTCAAACAACCAAGCGTTGAGTCGCCACTTGAGGTTGTTGTTGATACGGCTTGATGCTTCGAGCTTTGCACTGTAGACATCGCTGTTATCTAAGTCTTGAGTGATGCCTGTAAGCACTTCGGTGCCGTCTTCATCGTTCAAGGCGAAGCGCGCACCAAGGAACACATCGTTTTGACCGATGGTTTGGGCGTTGTTGCCTCGGCTGTCATACAAGTATTCAGCAATGAAGCCGATATCCCAGTATGATTCAAGCGCCCCAACCCAAGTGTATTCAAAACCTGTCGCGACGCCAGTGTGGTTGTCGTAGCTGTCGCGATAAATGCTTTCCAGCTTCCATAACCAATCACCGATAATGCCTTGCACATCCAACCCGAAGTGCTGCATTTGCGCGTAATACGGCTTCAGTTCATTACCTTCTACGCGGTAATAAGGGTCGCGATTTGTGCCGCCTAAGTAACTTAAACCGACATCCCAATCGCCGTACATTTGGCTATAGCGCAGTGCCACATCGACGTGCTTTTCTTCTCTCGAAGATTCGTAAAGTGCATCGTCCGATACAGGCACCGTTGGCCTTAATCGACCGTCCTCCCCTGCGAAGGTACGTTCACGAAAATACGGCAGTAACATGGCATCGATGGTTCCCCAGTCTTTGATCGAAGTGAAATGCACCATAGGCTGACCCAACTTGGATTCTCCATCGACCGATTCAATGGCATCGGTTTGGTTTACCACATCCACCAAGTGCGCCGATTCGGTTACACCCCAAAACACCTTACCGACACCCGCTCGCAGTTCATAATCGTCCCAATAATTGAGATACAGAGCTTCACGAACGTCGCCATGGGTGCGCTCATCGTCTTCGCTGTCTAGGCGATAAAACGGCGTGAAGGTAAAGCTGCCGTTGCCCTCTTGTTGCTCCCAATAAAACTCTGGTTGTAACACCAGTGAGCTTTGTCCTTTATCTTGCCCTTGCAAACCGTCACTGAAGAACTGCCTGTGTTCAAGGTTAACTTGCCCTGCAAGCTCTGGGGTGACTTGTTCTACGAACTCAGAGCTAAAACCAGCTGCCACACAAGGCAACGACACTTGCATAAGCCCCACAGTCGCTGCCAAGGTTAAAGATAACTGCGTTCCTGTTAACACAATCCTTTTCATATTCTTGCCTTACTTTGCACGTTTAAGTGTGTTTTTTTGAAAATCCTTGTCTTTAAGACCGGTCTGGAACGCTAAATCTGTCGTGGTTAATACCGTACTTTTGCCTGTTTGGTGGTTTTGCATCGACATGGTGTGTGCGCGCCAGTATTGGTTTAGGTATTGTTTGTAATCTTGGAACGACAGGGTTTTGAGCAATGCGCCTTTACGGTCGTAAAACTCCACTTGAACTGGGCGGTAATATTGTTGGTCTAGCCATACCTTTTGCATGGTGTAGCCAGAGTTTTTATCGGTCGGTACTTGCTCTAATACAAAGGTATCCACGCCTTCAATTTTGGCGTCTTCAATGTAGTTGAAGGTGTACTTTCCTAACTCGAACGAGCTCAAATCTTCGTAAGCAAATTCACTGCCCATAAACGGGCCCGATTTGTTGCGTGAAGAGATGCGTTTTACACGTTTCAATGCAGGCAAATACAACCATTGGTCATCCGATTTGGTGATGTGTGAATGGTTTAGGAAAGCCGTGCCTTTTACGTCGCGTGGCTCATCAAAAATAGTCAGCCCTTTATCACCATCGTCATCCACTTCTAACGACTTCAATCGCATTAGGCGTGTACTGCTTTCGCCCTGTTTGTTGCGAAGCAGCATTTCCATGGTCGCGACAGAATCGCCCCACCCCATATCAACGGCTTTACGTTGCTCGGCAATTTCTAGGCCTTTCGCAGGGTCGGCTAACGCAGGGAAAGCTAATACCGCGCCCATACTGAATAATGTAGTAACGAATGTTTGTTTAACGCTTTTCATAAATTTCTCCTTGAGTCAGCCCACCGTAGCAGGCTGACGATTCCTTATTTGGTTGAAGCAGACAGTTCGGCAGTCGAGCTAGGCTGTGGCTTGGTGTCAGGGTTGGATTCGCGCTGAGGGTTATCTGAATAGTGAGTCTGTTTATCGAAGATCATCAGCAAGCTTGGTAACAAGATGAAGTCGACCACCAGCGCAATGAAGATCACAATCGCGCTGAGTAAGCCCATATCGGAATTGAGTCTGAAGCTCGACATCGCTAGTACAGAGAAACCAGCCACTAACACAACTGTGGTGATCCACAACGCACGGCCAACAGTGTGGAAGGCGTAACGAACGGCTTCTTCTGCTGATTTCCCTTCCATTCTTGCGCGTTGGTATTTACTTAAGAAATGCACTGCATCATCGACCACGATACCCAATGTAAGCGTGACTACGACCGACAAACCCAAGTTGATTTCACCTGAGATCAACGCCCACAAACCAAAGCCGATAATTGCCGGGGCAATGTTTGGCACTAGGCTGATGATGCCTAAGCGAACCGAGCGCAATGCGAAGATCATCAGGCCAGAGATAAGCACTAAGGTAATAGGCAGAGTTGAGAGCATGCTCGCCATGTTGGTTTCGCCGATGTGAGCAAACATCAGTGATGGGCTCGATGCGACCACTTCATACTGAGGTGCATTAGCCGCAAACCATGAGTAGATGCGTTCTTCGAGTTCCACCAATTCCACACTGCCTAGGTTGTCCACCGTCAGCACCATTTTGATCGATGATTTATTGACATTGATTTGGTTGTTCAAGTCCAAACCGTACGGCAGAGACATTTCGTAAAGCAGTAAGTATTGCGCGGCGAGTTCACGGTTAAGTGGCAGTTGGTAGTAACTATCGTCATCGCCATGCATGTTCTTGTTCAAACGCATGTAAACATCGGAAAGCGTGGCCACATGGTCGGTTTCTGGTTGTACGCGTAGCCAATCGGTAAAGTCACCAATCGCTTGCAAGAACACAGGATCAGCAATCGCTTGAGACTCGTTGGTTTTCACCGCAATGCTAATGGTCGTCATGCCGCTTACAGTCTGTTCCATGAAATCGGCAGCTTGTCTGAATTCACTTGAGGTATCGAAATACTTCACCGATTCATCATTCACTTTGTTCAATGGAATTAACGCGGCAGCGCCAACAATCACTAAGGTAGAAATCGGCAGCAGTGCTTTGCGGTTCGCTACGACAAAATCACCGAGCTTATCCATGAAAGTGACTTTGCTTTCCGCGGCCTCATTGGCTGGCAGAGTTTTGACTGGCAATAGCTTTAACAGCGCAGGCAGCATAGTCACAGAGAGGAAACACGCGATGATCACACCCAATGCCGACAAGTTACCGAAGTCTCGCAATACTGGAGAATCCGACATGTTCATCATCAAGAAACCAATCGCTGTGGTGACAGAAGTAATTAAGATCGGCATCGCATTCAACTTGATGCTGTATTGAATGGCTCGTGCTTTCTCCATCCCACGCTGCATGGCTTGTCTCATGGTCACAATCACGTGAACACAATCGGCAACTGCAAGAGTAAGTACCAAGGTTGGAACGTTAACCGTCGCGGTGCTGAGGAACATCCCCGCCCAGCCAGACAAGCCCATGGTCGCGACAATCGAAGAGATAATCACAACTAAGGTAGCCACCACGCTAAAGAACGAGCGCAACATAAAGGTAAGGAACACCAACACCACCAACAGCATTAACGGCACGAGTGTTGAGCTGTCTTCTTGAGCCGACATCATAAACGCGTTGTTCATGGCAATGATGCCTGCCTTGTGGAACTCGACGCTCGGGTAATCGGCTTGGTACTTGGCGATCATAGTATTGATAGCCGCGATCACTTCTTGCACTTCGGCGGTTTTATCCACTTCAGGCAATTGCACGGTGACGTTAACAATGGTCACGTCACCAGAGGCTGACACTAATGCGTTTTTAAGCAGTGGCTCGTTGAGGGCGATCTGTTTAACTTTGGCAATTCGCTCGGGCGTGTGCTCGTATTCTTCATACAGCAGGTCTTCGACCAAGAGGTCGTCTTCAACCGCTTCGGTATGCTGATAATTAGCAAGCGAATCGACACGGCTTGAGTACGGGATCTGCCACGCATCGACCGTGAGATTTTGAATTAGGGTAAGGGTTTCTGGGGTGAAGACATTGCCATCTTCAGGTGCGACAACAATCGCGAGGTTGTCGGTTTTCGCAAAGGTGGTTTGGATTTCGTCGAACGCCATCAACTGTTTGTTGGTGCCTTCGAAGAAGATGTTGTAGTCCCCTCTAAAGTAGAGGTTCTTCGCACCAAAAGCAGAAAGCATGATGATTGAAAAAACCACCAGCAAAACGATAAACGAACGTTTGGTCGGTATTGAGTGCCAACTGTTATCTAGATTATGAGCCTGTTGACCTGAGTTGAACGACTGACTCTCTAAATCGGGGTTTTTAGTTAAACCGAGGTTACTAGCTAAATTGGGCTTCTGGCTGTCATGTTCCATCACAGTCTCCATTTGTGACGATTCGTCATAGTTGTGTCTTAAAAAGCCAGCCGAAGCTGACAAAAGACACAATTCTTAGTCATACACTCAAGAAAACCAAAACCACGTTAGGCTAAACTTAAGTTTATGACGAATCGTCATAAATGGTTATTAATAAACCCACATGAGTGGGCTTAATGGAAGCTTATCGACCTACTGATTCTAAGTAAGTGATTTCTTCACTGAACAGCTCTTGTTCTACACGACGCCAAGTTTTTCGGTAATCCCAATCGCTAGAAAGGGGTTGCCAATTTAGGCCGTCTAGAAGCATGTTCGCGTTATGTAATACTGAATACGGGTCTTGTAACCGCTTGATACAATGACTGTTTGATGCGTTTTGCGACAAGGCATTTGAACCAAATGCGATTGACCAGTTTGCAAACACGATAGCATCTGAACCCACACCAGAAGAGAACTTTAGGTCACCCGCTTCTACTGCTTGGTTAACCATAGAATCGGCTTGTTCAATCACCAATTCTTCCAGTTCGTTCATCTCGGTTACACGTGCACTAGACGCTTTCTCTAGTACCCACGGGCTTTTCGCCATGATCGCACAAGTTGATAGTACCGGTTCCATGCGAGCATAGATTCGGTAAGCAACGTGCAGTGCGACGATCTTTTCACGTGTGTTGCCTTCAAACTCTCCAGAGCGAGCAAACATCAATGCCTCGGCCTTTAAAGAATGAATACACAAAGCTAAAACCACGTCTTCTTTGCTGCAAAAGTGATTGTATATCGTACCTTTAGAATAGCAGCTCGCGGCCGTCAGCTTATCCATCGTGAGGTTTCCGAACCCTTGTTCTCGAACCAGATCTTTTGCTAACAACATCAATTCTACTTCTCGGTCTGCGATAGACTGCTGCTTTTTAGACAACACGCCTTTGCAACCAAAGATACCTTGTTTATCGCCTTTACAACTAAAGCCAAACATAATTTTTCAGTCCGTATATGAGCTTAGCCGTTACCTAAGCTTCGCCAGTATTTAAAACGCTCCTATCCAATATATTAACACGAATGGTAAATTCATGTAGTTAACCATTTTGTGACGCTTCGTCATTTCTGACTTATCGTCATAATAGCGCAAATATTGATCACATCAAGATGTTTTATAAATTTAATGCGTTTTGTGAATGGAAAGAGAATAAATGGGAAATGGTTAAGAAGATCATCAATAGTCACATCGCGTTATTCACCTGCCTGCCGTCATTAACTGGCATAGCATCAGTAACCAACATAAGATCAATAACCGACACTGCATCACTAACCAACACAGCAAGAAGCGCCTTAGTTTGGCGAAACCAATACAAACCCATTACGCTGTCTTCATCTAAATAGAGCATGATGGTTTAGGACAGTCAGCTATTCGAGCCGAATGGAGGGGTACGTAAACCACGAGAATGAGTGAGTTCAGGTTCACTTTTTGGTGCAGACCTCTCCTTATGGTTAATATTTGGCTTACTAATGCCGTTTTCTACTAAGTTGCTATAAATTAGGTAAGGGGTGACTTACAATAGTGACAACGACTTACCTTTTTTGAGAACACGATATTGAGCGCCAAATATTCTTATTTAGCTTGGCAAGTGAATACTTCTAGCCCAGCAGAAAAGCTTGTTTTATTGATGCTTGCAGACGGTGCTGACGAATTCGGCTACACCAATGTGTGCTTACAAACAGCAGGTCAACTTTGTGCTCTCTCTACGTTTGGTTTAGCCGACTGCCTTAAGTGTTTAGTCGACCAAGGTTTTCTCGATAAGATAAAAGTAGACTATCGAGATCAAAAAGAGATTCACGTTTTCAAAATGCTCATTGAGCAAGAGCAAGCTACGGCGCACGTTGAGGTTCAACCGACCAACAGTATTCCGGTCTACTCTACGGCACCTGCACCTGCACCTGCACCCAAGTTTCAGCCTGCTCCGGCACCGATGCAGCACGCCCCTCGCCCACAAGGCAGAGGCTCAATGAACAGCAACACCGTCTCTACTCATGATCTCAACGAAGAAGAGATACCATCATGGGCAGAACGTGCGTTTAAATTCTCCGGTTTGACCGGTGACCATAGTTTAGTATGGAAGAAATTTGTCCTCTGGTATAAAGCCAAAGCCAATGAATTAATGCCACTATCTCGGATTGAATCCAAGCTGCAGTACTGGCTAGTTAACGAGAAGCAAAATGAAAGACAACAACAGCAGAAGACCTCTCAATATTCAGGAAATGCAGGACAAGCTCAAGGAAATGGGTATCGACAAAAGCTTAGCCCATCTGAACGCTTCAGGCAGCAGCTCATTCAAAAAGGCAAAAAGCCAACCTTCTGAGCCAGCTTCACCTGTTGTTCCTGGCTCTACAGGCTCAGTAATACCTGAAGTTATTGAAGCACAGAGCACTGAAGTAGCGACACCCAATGCTGCTAGCACGGGTTCGTCTCAACAAGTGCCTGTTGTTGACCAAGATCCCGCTGATTTGGAGCTGACAGATTGGTGTATCCATGTTTTCGGTTCTTTCTTAAGCGTGTACGAAACTCAGTGGGAATACCAATACGGTAGTGAGCCAAGCGGAAAGTTTCTTGAGTTTGCCCACTCTGTTGACTCAGACGGCCTTAATCGCGTGCTAATGCATTGTCATGAGCGTATTCAACTAGGCAACAGTTGGCCGCCGCAAATGGGTGAGCTTTGGATTCTAAAGGACTCATTAACAGAAGAAGAGCTACTTGATAGCCGCATTCGTGTGTTGTCACGCACAGCTGTTAACAACATTGAAAAATGGCTTATCCAAAACAAGCTGTACGACTTGAAACGCACCGCTGAAAACAAGCTTGATGGTCTGTTTAAGAAGTACTATTTGGAAGCAAAACGTTTAGATGAGAAAGGCATGCTAGAAACTGAATTACCGCAGTTCCTTCTTGCTGCTAACTCCGTAAAGAACCTGAACGATTTAAAACGTGAAGAGTACGAAAGCCAACACGGCAAAGCGATTAACCCAAGAATTCAGAAAATTCTAAACAGTAAGAAATAGCGCTGTTCGCCTAACTTATACCGCTTAAGTCAGCGACATTACTATTCTACAGATACAAAAATGCCAGCTATCAAGCTGGCATTTTTTATGAATTCTTGCGAACTCTTTAACGACTAAACGACCGCTATTTACGATCGCCTTACTGATTAATTACAGTAGGTGGATAGTTGCGTTTAGAGAGAAAACGCCTGCGTCGTCATCTTTCATTTTGAAGTTTTGGTAGCTAGCGCCTACAGATAGTGGACCAAAGATGAAGTATTCAGCGCCGACAGCGTACATGATATCAACGTCATCTTGTTTGAAGTTATCGCCTTTCACTTCATAAGAGTGAAGACCACCCTTCGCGTATACGTGAAGAGGACCGAAGTCGATGCTTGGTTTGATCGCTAGGTAAGCAGTGCTTACGTCAACACCTTGTTTAGCACGGTTACCGTAGCTAACGTTGTCGAAAGAACCTAGATCCCAGTAACCCGCTTCAACACCGATCAGTGGAAGGATACCTGTACCTACGTGGATGCCCACCGCATTTTCATCTTCACTAGCGAATGAGCTTTGACCGCCCATAACACCGCCGTACAACCAAGAATCAGCCATTGCTGTTGAAGATGCACCTAGCAGTGCTAGTGCCAATAACGTTTTTTTCATATTCGACCTTTTCGTCCTAGTGGCAGGCCTTGCGTGGTAATAAATTGCCACCAAGTCGCCCTTTTTGTAGTAACTATTTAATTAGTAATGCAATAGGCAAGATTTATACCCAAACCTTGCCATTGCGTCTAGCTTTATTCCTTTAGCAAGCATCAATAGCGTTTTTAACACGCTTATCTGAAACTGGGTAAGGCGTACCGAGCTGCTGTGCGAAGAAGCTTACACGAAGCTCTTCTATCATCCAACGCACCTCTTTTACATTTTCTGGAACCGCGATCCCTTTTGGAATCTTATTAAGCAGCTCTTTGTAATCGTTCATTACTGACTCAACTTTGATCATATGAAGACGATCTTTGTTCGGGTCAATCGGCAGTTTTTCCATACGACGCTCAATGGCTTTCATATAGCGTAGAATATCCGGCAGACGTTTCCACCCACATTCTGTGGCAAACCCCTTAAAAATCAAACCTTCTACCTGAGCTTTTATGTCAGAAAGTGCGAATGCCATAGAAAGATCGACACGTCCCTTCAGTTTCTTACTGATGCTGAATGCCGTGGTTAAGATGGTTTCAACCTGTTGAGCAATCTCTACGACGCTGTCACCAAGCTCAGCACGCACGTGTTCTTTCAGTGCTTCAAACTGCTCTGGCTCCCAAACCAAACCGCCCTTCTCTTCAATCAGCTTATCAATCCCACAAGCGATACAGTCATCGATAAGATCGAGCACCTGCCCGTATGGGTTGAAGTACAAACCAAGTTTCGATTTGTTCGGCAAATTCGAGTGCAAATATTTGATCGGTGATGGCACGTTCAACAGGATTAAACGACGCTGACCCGATTTCATTGCCGAGATCTGCTCTTGCTCGGTTTCGAACAGTTTGATCTCTACGCTGTCTTTAGAATCCACCAGCGCTGGGAAGGCTTTAACATCGTAGCCGCCGCGTTTCTGCTGGTAGACTTTTGGTAACTCACCAAAGCTCCACGTATGCAGATTCTGCTGTTCGATATCATCGTCTGCCACTTTAGAAAGCGTTTCTTGAACCTTGTCTTTCAGGCTTTCTTTCAATTCATGTAAGTCTTTCTGTTCTTTCAGCTTACGCTTACGATGATCTACGGCGCGGAATGTTACCTTTAAGTGCTCTGGGATCTGGTCTAACTTCCAGTCATCACGTACCACTTCCACACCTGTCATGCGGCGCAGCTCTTTCTCAAGAGAATCCAACAATGGTGCTTCAAGTGGTGTCACACGAGCCAAGAACGCATCGGCGTAGTTTGGCGCAGGTACAAAGTTACGGCGTAGCGTTTTTGGTAGTGACTTAATCAGGCTAATCACCAGTTCCTGACGTAGGCCTGGAATCTGCCAATCAAAACCGTTTTGGTCGATTTGGTTCAAGATAGGCAGCGGAATGTGTACCGTTACACCATCGTTGTCGTCGCCCGGCTCAAATTGGTAGCTTAGCTTCAGCTTGATACCATTTTGGTGCCAGAAGTTTGGATAATCCAAATCAGTAACGTGGCTAGCATCACCGCGAAACAACATCGACTTTTCGAAGTTCAGCAGTTCCGGTGTTTTCTGACTGGTCTTCTTCCACCATGTATCAAAGTGACGACCAGATACCGCCTCTTCGCCAACACGTTGGTCATAGAAATCGAACAGTTCATCATCGTCGATCAAGATGTCACGACGACGCGATTTATGTTCTAGCTCTTCGACTTCTTGCAGTAGCTTACGGTTCTGCTTGAAGAAGGCGTGTTTGGTTTCCCACTCACCTTCGACCAATGCACTGCGTACGAACAACTCACGGCTGACGGTGGCATCAATCGCTCCGTAGTTCACTAAACGTTTCGGGATGATTGGGATTCCGTAAAGCATCACTTTCTCGTGTGCCATTACTGCCGCTTGCTTCTTCGACCAATGTGGTTCGCTGTAGCTGCGCTTAATCAGGTGTTTCGCTAGTGGTTCAATCCATTCAGGCTGAATCTTCGCGATAACACGACCCCAAAGTTTTGAGGTTTCTACCAGCTCAGCAGACATGATCCACTTAGGCTGTTTCTTAAATAGGCCGGACGCAGGGAAGATATGAAAGCGCGCATTACGAGCACCTTGATATTCATTCTTCTCTTGGTCTTTCATACCGATGTGTGAAAGCAAACCTGATAGCAGAGACATGTGAATGCCATCGTAGCTACCCGGTTCTGTATTCAGCTTAGTATCCAATTCACGCATTGCTTGGTGAATTTGGAAGTACACATCTTGCCATTCACGGATACGTAAATAGTTCAGGTAATCTTGCTTACACTGTTTGCGGAACTGGTTACTCGACAGCTCTTTTTGTTGCTGCTTAACGTAATCCCAAAGGTTCACAAAGGTAATGAAATCAGATTCTTTATCGAAGAATCGCTTGTGCTTATCGTCAGACGATTGTTGCTTGTCTGATGGACGCTCACGCGGGTCTTGAATCGACAATGCAGAAGCAATCACCATCACTTCGTGTAAACAGCGGTTGCTTGGCGCTTCAATCACCATACGCGCTAAACGTGGATCAATCGGCAGCTTAGCGAGCTTACGACCAATCGCGGTTAGCTTCTTCTTGTCGTCGCCATGGTTCTTGTTTTTGTTTGCAGCCGGTTCGGCTGTTGCGATCGCACCGAGCTCTTCAAGCAGTCTTACACCATCTTGAATGTTGCGCTTATCTGGCGCTTCAACAAATGGGAATGCTTGAATATCGCCTAAACCTAGCGCTGTCATCTGAAGGATAACGGATGCTAGGTTAGTACGAAGGATCTCAGGGTCAGTAAACTCTGGGCGTGATTCGAAATCTTCCTCAGAGTACAGACGAATACAGATACCTTCCGCAACACGACCACAACGACCTTTACGCTGGTTCGCACTTGCTTGAGATACTGGCTCAATCGGTAAGCGTTGTACTTTAGTACGGTAGCTGTAACGGCTAATACGCGCCGTACCCGGGTCGATGACATACTTGATGCCCGGAACGGTTAACGAGGTTTCTGCCACGTTAGTCGCGAGAACGATGCGTCGCCCAGTGTGAGACTGGAAGATTCGGTTCTGTTCGCCTGCAGAAAGACGCGCGTAAAGCGGAACGATCTCAGTATCACGTAAATTACGTTTACTTAACGAATCGGCCGTGTCACGAATTTCACGCTCACCGTTCATGAAGATCAAGATATCGCCTTGCCCTTCATCGCAAAGCTCATCGACCGCTTCAAAGATGCCTTCAATTTGGTCACGGTCTGAATCACTTTCATCACCACCTAATGGGCGGTAACGCGTATCTACAGGGTACGTTCGACCTGATACTTCAATGATCGGTGCATTGTTAAAGTGCTTCGAGAAACGCTCTGGATCGATGGTCGCCGACGTGATAATCACTTTCAAGTCAGGACGCTTTGGCAGAAGCTCTCTCAAGTAACCCATGATGAAATCGATGTTCAAGCTACGTTCGTGCGCTTCATCGATGATGATGGTGTCGTATTGGCTTAAGAAACGGTCGTGCTGAATTTCCGCCAGTAGAATACCGTCAGTCATCAGTTTGATTTGTGTGTTATCAGAAATTTGGTCGTTAAAACGAACCTTATAACCAACAAAATCACCCAACTGTGTTTCCATCTCTTCCGCGATGCGGTTTGCAACCGAACGAGCCGCAAGACGTCGAGGCTGAGTGTGACCAATTAAGCCAAAGCGACCACGGCCAAGCTCAGAACAAATCTTTGGTAACTGAGTGGTTTTACCCGAGCCCGTTTCACCCGCCACGATAACCACTTGGTTTTCAGAAATGGCTTTCGCAATATCATCGCGCTTTTGGCTAACAGGGAGAATCTCTGGGTATTCGATGGTTGGTTTGTGCGAGGCACGCTGATTTGCCGTCATCATTGACTTGGCAATGTCTAACGCTATCTCATCGAAGACAACGTTCTTAGATTGTTCGTTTTTAATTCTACTCGCACCAGCAATTCGCTTACTCAGACGGAAGCGATCGCGCATCATACATTCGTTGAGCGCTTTACGAAGAGAGGCTGGGCTATTTTGAGATGCTTTTGTATTGGCTGCTGCTGAATGATCGGCAGGTTTAGCTTTTGGTTGTTTAGCAGGTCGGTTCGATGCAGGCTTATTCGATTTCGCTTCGTTCTGTGGAGAACTTGGCTGTGCTGCATTCTTGTTGTTGTCTGCTTTTTCCGGAGACGAAGTCAAAGCGTGTCCTATTCTTGTACTTATTAAACTCGCGCGATTGTACCACAAGTCTCAAACAAAAAAGCCTGACAACAAAGGGAAAACCTTTTGCTATCAGGCTGATTCTTTAAGCTAACACTAGCGAAGGCTATGAAAGCAAGGTCGAATACAAACCGTATGTATCGAAACGGCTGTTAAAAACGTCCCCATAAAAGCCGCAATTAGAATTCGTACTGGAAGTAAACGGTGTTGTAGTTACTGCCGCCTTTGATACGACCGAACTGGGATGCGTTTTCAAAGATCGCAGAACGATGATGCAACGAGTAGCCGAACCACAAGTTGTTCAAGTCGTTCTTACCGATTAAGTCGCCAACGTTCACATCAAATGAGAAGTCTAAATAATTCAACAGGTGGCTCGCGGTATACCCTTTACGGTCCATCTCCGAGCCTTCGATATAGGTAATCGAATCGATGTAAGACATACCTTCTGCCACACCAACACGCCACTGGGTTGGCCAATCAAAGGTGTAGTACGCTTTGATTGCAATAATGTATTCGGTGCTGCTCGATTGAACGTCTGAACTCCAGTGGTGCGCGATACCTGGCGTTAAGTAAATATCTAATGGGAAGCCGAAGATTTCATCGGTTAATGGGTGGCCATAGAAGAACGAAGTAAGTTGGTTGTTGTATTCGTCTTTCTCCGCGTTGAACTTCATGATGTCGCCAATGTTTGATGGCGTTGCCCAACCGTGTGCCACACGCAGATAAGGTGCATTGCTTAGCTTAGGTTTCGGTGCTTTCTCTTTATCATTAAAAAAGCCAAAGCCTAAGTAGAGTTCACCTTGGTAACGGTTTTCAATAATCGATGAATCGTAGGCGTTGTCATCCAATCGAGTCACACTGGTTGAACCCAATAAGTACAAGTTCGAAACCACATGGTAACGCGCTTCTACACCGACATTCAGATCCACACCTGCGCCAATGGTTTCGCCCGCAGCAGAATAGTATTCACTGTTGAAATCGGCACTCTTGTAACGCAACGTAGCGCTCGGAGAAAGCTCCCAATCACCGGTTTCATACTTGGCTTTTGCACGCAGGTTACCGTGGAAGTTGTATTCACTGTCACTCATAATTTCCGTTTCGACGCCCCATTGCTCATCAAGTTGATAAGTAAATTGAGCACCGAAATCGGCGGTATCACCTTCTATAGCATTTTGCTCTGAAGCTGGGATATCAATAAAACGCATACGAGAAATAGCATTCAGTGACCACTTTTCATCGTCGGCTTGATAGAGATATGCGCCCATTTCAGTGCCGTCGATAAATACGTAATCGTTCTTGAAGAACAACATCGGTACAAACGAGTTAACCGATTGGTCACCACCAGACGTGTCGTAAGGAATGCTCGCAGTACGGAACATTGCGGCAATGCCCCACTCTTGCTCTTCAGCAGCCCACGCCACGCTATTACCTAGAAAAGCGTTACCTAATAAAACCGCCCCATACGAAATGAGCTTCGGTGAAAATTTGTGCTTCATTCTTGTGTCATTGCTCTTTGTAATAAATATTGTGTTACTGAATAGACATTTATTAGCCATGTCAGCCAACTAATTTTAGGTTTGATCGACATTGACCGTTACAATGTAGAATATTCTCGGTTAAATGAAAGTATTGTGAAAGTCTCAGAATTACAAAACATTATAGATCAGTTACCCAAAGATTCCGATCCAGATATTGTTATGGGTGATGCGTGGCTGCCCGAGCGTTTGGTGGATACCAACCTAGACGGCGACATGCTATTTCTTGAATTCGATAATGCCCCTGAAGACAATCAAGGGGATGAAGAAGGCCGTGGCTTTGTTGAGCACGAGATTGCTATGATTCGAGAAAAACTCGAACTGTTGTTAGACGAGCCTTCCGATACCAAGACAAAAGCCGATGCCCTATTGGCAATATTTCTAATGGGTCATGAACTTTCTAGCTCAGAAGTTATCGAAGTTCTTGAAACAACAGAAGCTGAGATGGATGAGCCTGAGGTTACGGAGCTCGAAGCAAACGAGTCTGATATGGCGCTACTAGCAACATCTGCGCTCGAAATTAACGAGCCTCAAACACTAGAACTCGAAACCTCTGCTCTTGAAACGAAACATCTCAACGACTCACCTACAACGATTTAGGAACCGCATTGAAACGCTCGACGACATCACCTCTCCCCTTATTGCTTGCTGGCCCAATTTTAAGAAAAACCACCGCAACTGAGGTGGTACTCTGGGTAGTCACCAGCGCCCCACTTTCGGGCACAACTCAACTATTCAATGCAGAGCAAGAGACACCTTTTTATTCGTCATCACTTGATGAGCAAGAGTCGATTCAAGTCGGCACACACGCTTGGGTCACCTTGATTCATTTACAGGGTGAGTTCCCCACCAACGTTCCGTTGGAATATCAAATAGAAACCGAGCAAGGTTCAATCACCGAGCTGGCACCGCACTTGATTTACAAGGACACGCGAACCAACAACGACAGTTCTCGAGTCGAATTTAAGATATCTGCAGCTGCCGACTACATTTTGCATGGCTCTTGTCGTAACCCACACCATCCGAGCAAAGACAGCTTAGTTGCTGCAGACAACAAAATCGCAAATCAAACGGTACTTGAACGACCGGACATGTTGATGATGAGCGGCGACCAAATCTACGCTGACCATGTGGCAGGCCCAACGCTGGATGCCATTCAACAAGTGATTCAGTTGCTTGGTCTGATTGGTGAAGCATTACCAACGGATTCACAGGTTAACCAAATCAATAGCAGCGATGCCTTGTTTGAGAGCGAATATCACCTTTATCAGCGTCATCACCTACTCCCACACCACAACACTTCGGATTCGCTGCTCGATAAGTTATTCCCTAAACGCGGGATTCCTATCTTTAGCTCGACCGATTGTGAGAATCACTTGGTCACCTTGTCTGAATTCATCGCGATGTATCTGCTGGTTTGGTCCCCGACCTTGTGGCAATGCATCAACCGTGAGCGATTAATCGACAATGATTTCAAGCAGGCTGATCGTCAATTAACACCTGCCGAGCAACAACAATGGCGTGACGAAAGCATTATCATTGATGACTTCGTCGCTGGCTTGCCACAAGTACAGCGTCTGTTCGCTCATATTCCGACTTACATGATCTTCGATGACCACGATGTCACTGATGATTGGAACTTAACCGTAGGTTGGGAACATGCCGTTGATCAAAATCGCTTTGCGACTCAAGTGATTGGCAATGGCCTTGTAGCCTATTGGATGTGCCAAGGCTGGGGTAACAAACCGGAGAGCTTCGACGAAACGTTTATCGAGCAAGCAAAACAGCTTTTTGTCGATCAACCGCTCATTACTAAACAAACTCATAATGAAGCCGGCAATGCAGTGACTACTCACTCTGTTAGCAATATCGAGCCAGACAAGCATCAAGCCTTTATTGAGATGCTGAGTCGCTTTGAAGAGTGGCATTACACAATAGATACCTCACCCAAAGTCATTGTGTTGGATACTCGTACGCGTCGTTGGCGTTCAGAGTCACGCATGAATAAGCCTTCAGGTTTAATGGACTGGGAAGCCTTGATTGAGTTCCAACATCAGTTAATGAATCAAGATAAGGTGGTGATCGTTTCTGCTGCGCCTATGTTTGGCGTGAAGTTTATTGAAACACTGCAAAAAATGGCGACCACAATCGGTAAGCCATTGGTGATTGACGCTGAAAACTGGATGGCACATCCGGGCAGTGCCAATACGCTGATCAGTATCTTTACCCATACCAAAACACCGACCAATTTCGTGGTGCTTTCTGGTGATGTTCACTACTCCTTTGCTTACGATATCAAGCTTAGGTATCGTCGCAACAGTCCGAACATCTATCAAATTACCTGCAGTGGCATTAAAAATCAGTTCCCTGCTTCGCTGCTTAAATTCTGCGATGTGTGGGACCGCCTGTTATACAGCCCTCGCTCAGTTTTGAACTATTTCACGAAGCGTAAGCGCTTAAAAATCGAGAAGCGAAGCCCTGATAATCAGACCTTCTATCGCCTTTCAAACTGCAGTGCGATTGGGGAATTAAGGCTAGATGGGGATGGTAAACCACAGTCGATCACGACACTCAGTGGCGACGGCAAAATTACACGCTTCCCTGAACCTGACTAAGAAAGTGCGCCTTATCGTTCACCTATCCGTAATGTCAGTTTTTAGTAAAGACGCTTGCGATCACACACTGTAGACCCAATAGTTATAGTTGATAACTATCAGCGTTACGGAACCCGATACAAATTTTAACTGGAGCTCGTTATGTTCAATTCTCTCACATCAATGTTTAAACAATTGATTGAAGGCCAGGACCTAAGCAAAAACCAAGGAACATCACCTAATGTCGCCATTGCGAGTTTATTATGTGAAGTCGCGGGAGCCGACCATCAGATCAATGAATCAGAAAGAGTCGCTAAGCTACAGCTTCTGCAACGTTTGCTGGATTTAGATGAAGAACAAGCAAAGGTGCTGCTAGAGCAAGCAGAACCGAAAGTAGAGCAATCAGTCTCGCTGTATGACTTTACATCGCAACTCAGAGACCTGTCTCAGCCAGTGCGAATCGACTTAATCAAAGCAATGTGGGAAGTGGCGCACGCAGACGGAGAAATTGACCCTATCGAAGATTCTGTGATCCGTAAAACAGCGGAACTGCTCTACGTTGACCACAGTGACTTTATCAAGACTAAGCTGAACGTCCTCGGTAAAAACTAACCAAAGGCTCTCTAATCGTGTTAATGGCACCAATAGCGTTAATGGTCGCTAATCGTGCTAATAGCGTTAATGACCGTCAATAGAGCAAACGAGCTCTACTAGGCAGATAAATATCGACTAAACGACGGTCTCTATTTAGCGTAATCGATCGCCATACATGATGCCTTTGAGCTCTAACGGCGTGCCCTTCTTAGTGACATAAAGGCCGCGCTGATTTGATACCAACACACTGCGCTTACCTTGCGTTTGTTGAATGTATAGGTGCTTGATATTGAATGTCTGCTTATCTTGGGCCTGATCCTGGTCCAATTGATAAAGGTAGTAGTGATTCCCCCAGCGCAAGAACACACCAAACATCTGCTTAGTTTGAGCGACATTCCCATCCATGTCATAACCAATGTACTGCATTTTGACTCGACCATTTTCCAATCGGAGCGAAATTCTCTCCCACCCAACCATCGGGTATTCCGCAGAAAATCGATAGGTACTTTTGGTTGCGAGCCCAGAGATTAAGCCTACATTTAGAATTACAAACAGCGTCAATAAGATAGGCATCCAAAACTTACGATTCATACTTATTGCCCTCGCTCATTGTTGTTGTCGCCTTCGCAAGAGACAGTTTTAAACTGATGGCTTATCTCTTTCCAATGTCCATTTATCAAGGCGACGGCTTGGATATTTTGACACCCAACGCCAATGCGATGCAGATAGAGCGAATCAACACCGAGCTCTGACACGGCATCCAACTCTTTTATGACGGCTTCATCAAAATTCAAACTGTCGTGATAAACATCCATACCTCGGTAGGCACTCTTATCTATAAAAAATGCAAACTGATAAAACAGCATGAGAAGAAGCGCGCTGACTACAATTCCGGCAATACGAGATTGGTGACGAACGATAAAGTGCTTCGCCTTGAACTGACGTGATTGTGGATCCTGTTGCTTTGATTGCCCAGCTTGTTGGTTCATACCTGAAGGCTTAAACGGTGGCGCTGATGTCAATTCATCGACGATGGCACCTTTCTCTGAAACGATGATGTTTTTCTCTGAAACGATGGCGGCTTTCTCTGAAAACGCAGCTTCAACATACGCTTCAGCGGTAGGTGTTGGCATCGATAAATAACTACCGACCTGTTTCAAACCATTGAAGCTGTACCCTTCCTTTTGAACCGTTAAGATTTTGCAATCACACTCAAACGAATGTAATGCAGTACGAATGTTCTTAACCGCGACATTAAGTGAACTGCCCGTCACAACCCTGCCCGGCCAGCAATGCTCAAGTAAAAAGTCTCGACCAACGGCTTTTGGGCTGTTCTTCACTAGATGCTCAAGGATCAGACCTTCTGAGGGGGATAAGGTGACCCGCTTACCAGATTCCGAATCAATAAGTGTGTTATTAATCAACTCGATGCCCGAAGCGTCTAAGGTGATTTTTTCATGGTTATTGGCGTTCATTTCGGCGAGGTGTTCATAAATAAAAAGGTCATCAAAAAAGTGTTTGTTTGGTCGAATTAATAGCAAACCATACATAGAAAAGAGTAGTGATAAGTTTAGCCAATAATTAAGCTAAATATAAGCTCAGCGAGTAACAATATAAACTCAGTGAGTAACAATATAAAATAGCAACAAGGTGAGTCAGTCACGTAAACTCACTCACCTTTGAACATAGCCAAGGTTTAACTCTAAACTGGTCATGGCCCTATATTAAAACCTCGTCGTTACGCAATCTGAAAACGAGGTCACAATTCTGTTCTAGCGAAATTAGAGTTCCAGTTTGAATCCAAGTTCACTTACCATAACTTCAGCGAAGCCTAGCTTTACTGCATTCAACTGATTAGCAACTTCGCGCGCTTGCTCTTCGTTTTTAGCCAATATTGCCATTGAATAGACTGGCCTGATCATCGCTTTTTGGTTTGGTTTCTCTTCTGCTATTTCTTGATGTTTTAAGTAAGCAGACGTAATCACACCTTGAGCACTCCAATCGACAACCATTTGCAAATCTTTGCTAATAACCTCATCGACAATGAATTGATTCTCAGGCTCTTTCCAAGCGAGCTCTACTGCGTAGTTTGTGAAAGCGACATCCGTGTTTAACCACTTATTACCGATGTCTCTGATTTCAGTCACCTCTACAAGCTCTTTAAATTGGAATGGTAAGTTACCAATCAAGTCTCTAACGTGCTGCTCACTGTCCGCTTCAATCACAAACTTAATCATCGGAAACTTTTTATCCCCAATAAAGCTTTGTGATACGAACATATCGTGGACCAAGCCCGCATCAATCAGGTTGGCAAATGCTTTTTTCTGATGAGGCATTGCCTCAAATACGGCTTGGGCGTCATCGGTTTTCCAAGCCACTGACACGCCGTATGCCGCTGCGTGGGCATGGGTTGAAAAAAGAATGGCTGAAAATAGAAAGCTAAAAATAGCTAAAAAGGTTCCTAGAGTTGTTTTCATTGTGGTGGCTTCCTAATTAGTCGCGAATAATTTCATACAAGTTAGGGTCAGCAGAAACCCCTTCAATTTTTAAAGGTGGTAATTCTTTTCTCATCGCCTGTATCGCATCATGGAAATGCTTTTTGCTTTCCCACTCTGCAACATTAATAAAACGGTATGTCGCATCCGAGCTTAACGAGCGGTGCAATTTGGTAGAGATATATCCTGGTTGCTTCACCAATACGTCTCGCGCATCTTCCCAATACGTTAACGTAGCGGCTTCATGGGCTGGCTCGACTGAAAAAGTGTTTATCAATACAACGGGTTGTGCCGAAACCAACGCACTTACGCTTAGCGCCCCCAGTGCCAATCCATACTTAATAATGCTCTTCATCCTATTCTCCTTGTTTTGGGTGAGCTAACGCTACCACCTAGCTCTACCCAATCAAGGTCGAAACCTGCGATTTAATATTAATTAAAAAGCTAAATTTCAAACGAATATTATTCACTCGTAAAATAAGCGATGTAGCCATTCACTATTGATAAACCACTTGTTGAAATTAGGTTTCTTGGAATAGTCATTGCCCTTAACGTGAATAGTCATTGCCCTCAATTTGGATCGTCACTACCCTCAAACAACAGGCACAAAAAAACCACCTAATAAGTAGGTGGCTCTTCATTTTAATAACTCACAAGATTCAGGCTAACTTTAAGTGTTTAACCTTTCAGTGTTTAACCTTTCAGTTTTTAACTAAGCGCCTCTCTGAAATACAAACGATTACAACATCGTAAGCGCAAGCTTTGCCAAGTTATAAGCGTCAACATAACCAGAGTGCTGACGACCTTCCCACTCAATGTTTTTCGCTTCTTGAGCAGCACGGTGACCAATACGTTTCTCTTTCAATCGATTCTGAACTCGATAAAGCGTGGCAATATTCAAGAACTCGCTGAACGGAGGTTCGATGCCTTTCTCAATACACTCTTTGTGTAAGATAAGGTCGTCACGCCCCCAAGCTGCATAGATCTTCTTGGGGCCACCGAAGTTCTTGATCATCGACTTGATAACAGACTCTAATGGGCGACCCTGTTTTTCGATTTTACGAGGTGTAATGCCCGTTAACTCGGCGCAGAATAGAGAGACTTCGTCTTTTTCGGGCTTAACGTAATATTGCGCGCGCTTCACGATGGTTCCAGATACAAGATCGATCTCAGCAAGACCAATTTCAATGATCTCCCCTGTTGTTCCTACACCGTCTTCGCTCCAACAGCACATTTCCAAATCGAAACACACCACTCGATTGTGATTCATACGTCGCCTAATTCTCTCGTCAAAAATTTCGTGAAATTGTACATGAGCCTAATAAAGAACTCGACCCCAGTTGCATCAAGTGCTCATTTAGCCTGCAATTGTGACTCGATTTCGGCCATTTGACTTACTTAGGTATAACATGCTGTCAGTTTTTTGAAGGAGCGCTTCAATGTCTTCATTAGTGCGGATGGTAGCCCCGATGCTTAGAGTGCAACTCAATAGCTGGCCAGAATGCTCGCAATGAGACTCACTCACAGTCTCTAAAATACATTCTAAATAGCGAGACAATGAGTCATGTTCAGTGATGCTCGAAATGATACCGAACTCATCCCCTCCCATCCGAAATAGGTTATCTCCAGACTTCAAGCTCACTGAGATAACCTTAATCACATGGATAAGTAACGCATCACCGGCTGGGTGCCCAAACTTATCATTGATCTCTTTAAACTTATCAACATCAAACACTATTAAGCTAAACGGCTTATCGCTTTGTATCGATTGACCAAGCATCTTATTAAAAGCTCGGCGATTATAAATTTCCGTTAAACTGTCATGATTGGCAAGAAAGCGAAGTTCTTCTGTTCTTTCATCAATCATTCGATACAAGCGCTCTTTCTCTCGAATTTGCAGGTTCACAATATAAGCAAGCAGTAATGAGATAGTGGTACCAACTATGCCGATTCCCGCCAACACTAAGTAACCATTAAATGAAATACATGCATCTATCTTGAAGTCGATAATCCATTCACGGTTAGTTAATGTAATCGTCTTTGTAATGTGTTGCCCAGTTACCGCTTCATAACCATTGGTTTCGAACATTATCGGGGCATCTTCAGCTTCAAAACCGCTATCGGTAACACGCACATAAACGTCCATATCGCCGACAGTAGATGCCAGAAGTTTCTCAAAATAGTATGTGGTACGAACAACACCAATCACAACCCCTAACAAATTGTCCGTTTGACCATCAAACACAGGGTGGTAGACCAACATTCCGCTCTTAGGTGTGTTGCTGTCTAAACCGTCTTGCAACAGACGAACTTTGTCTGAAATATTCGCTTCACGTGTTTTTTTAATGTTATCAATGACCAGATTAAACCGCTCACGAGAAGAGTAAAAACCCAAAACACCGTTGTTCACTGGATCATTCGGATAAATATCTGTCGCGATAAACACGGGCTCGCCATCCAAGACATAACCATAAGTTTTTGGCCCATGTTTAGGGATAGTAAACATTCTATAGGATGGGTATTGAGCTTTCATTTTGGCTGTGTGCTCGGCGATATCTTCTACCGCTACTTTTTGCATCCACTGCAATCCGATCAGGCTTTTCGAACCGTTAATCGTTTGCTGAGCAAAACGATCAAATCGATCTCGACTATCGACTATCGACTATCGACATCATTAGAATAGAAAAAATTCGCACCGGAACCGATATAAGCGACATCGTTATCAATAAACGCTTTTAAACTGAGCGTTTGATGCTGAGAAAAGCTATCCAGATTCTCATTCAAAGACCTATTTTGATTCAATGCAACCAAAACAAAACACAACACCGTCATCAAAAATGTGGCAAAAAAGACAACTAACGGCAACGTTCGTTTCTTCAACCCTGTTATAGGGTCGGTAGTGTGGGGCATACAGCTTCCCATGTGATGTTATTTCGATTCGAAAGTATACACTGCCGGAATGCTAGGCTCTATTTATCTTTGGCTCTTACAATGGGATAAAACTAACACTATTTACAACCCATGGACATTTGCGGCTAACAAACCAACAAATCTCGATTAATTTTCAAGCTAACTCACCAAAAAGCCAGTTTATTGAAAACATTAAATAAAGCCCTTAAGCCTTGAATATGCTAGTATCCACCCATATTTATAGCTTGAAAGTGACCATTTCGGCCTTATGCCACTGAGTTTCTTTCCAACCTGTATATTCCTTTAAACCGACGAATATACCGTTAAATCAATTTTAAAGAGAAATCACTATGATCGTTGATTTGAACCTAATCCCACAAACGTTTGATATGCTTCACGCAGGCCTAACTGCATCAAGCGTTTTACTACTGCTCATTGCCGTTTCTCGTAAAACCAAAGTGGTTGAGAAAGTCGTCGAAAAACCAGTAGAAAAGATCGTTGAAGTTGAAAAGCCAGTTGAGAAAATTGTCGAAGTAGAGAAAGTTGTTGAAGTTGAACGTGTGATCGAAAAAGTAGTAGAAGTTGAATCTAAGCTGGCAACAGCACCAACAGATTCTGCAATGCAACTATTGTCAATCATGCAGCAAGAAGCACGTTTAATCGACTTCCTAAAAGAAGACCTGACTTCATTCTCTGATGAAGAAGTTGGTGCCGCAGCACGTGTTATTCACACTGGCGGCCAAAAAGTATTAGCAGACTACGTAACACTTGCACACATCCGTAATGAAGATGAAGAGACTCGTATTACTGTAGTTGAAGGCTTTAACCCTCAAGAAATCCGTCTAACAGGCAACGTAACAGGCAATGCTCCATTCAACGGCACACTGGTTCATAAAGGCTGGAAAGCAACTGACATGAACCTGCCTAAGCTAGCTCAAAACTACGACGCATCTGTAATTGCACCGGCAGAGGTGGAGCTATAATGGAACACCAAACTCAGCCATCATCGCACGAGTCATCTGCACAGACGCATTCACAAGAGCTATCTTCTCAAGAGCAACATCAGGCGCCTAAGTTCAGTGTTGGTATCGATTTAGGTACAACACACTGCGTTTTGTCTTACATCGACACAAGCAATGAGGACGCTCGCGTCAAGGTGATGCCAATTCCTCAACTTACGGCTCCTGGTACGGTAGAAACTCGTAGCCAACTTGGCTCGTTCCTATACCAGCCGCACGAACATGAAATGAATGCGGGTTCTCGCGTTCTTCCTTGGTCATCTGAACCTAAAGCCTTGGTTGGTGCAATTGCTCGTAACCTTGGCTCTAAAACTCCTATCCGTTTAGTCGCGAGTGCTAAATCTTGGCTATGCCACGGTGGTGTGAACCGTCGTGATGCTTTCCTTCCTGCAGGTAGCCCTGAAGAAGTTGAAAAAGTATCTCCGCTTAAGACAACTGAGTTGTACCTAGAGCACCTGAAAGATGCTTGGAATCACGCGAATCCAGAGCACAAACTGGCAGACCAAGATGTAACGATCACCGTCCCTGCTTCGTTCGATCCTGCCGCTCGTGACCTAACGGCTGAAGCTGCGCGTAATGTGGGCTTCACTCACCTGACGCTTCTAGAAGAACCACAAGCCGCACTTTATAGTTGGATTGATAACAGCAACGACACATGGCGTGATGAAGTAGACGTGGGTGACATCGTGCTTGTAGTCGATATCGGTGGTGGTACAACCGACCTTTCGTTAGTTGAAGTAACACAAGACGATGGCAATCTAAGCCTGAACCGTATCGCAGTAGGTGAACATATTCTACTTGGCGGCGACAACATGGATTTAGCGCTAGCATACCGTCTGAAAATGAAGCTGGCTCAAGAAGGCAAAGAACTGGCTCCTTGGCAGGTTCAGGCAATGACTCACGCTTGTCGTGACGCGAAAGAAGCACTGTTAAACGATGGTGAACTGCAATCTGTGCCGATCGTTGTTCCAAGCCGTGGTTCTAAGCTACTTGGCGCTACACTGAAAACAGATCTGACTCAGCAAGAAGTACAACAAACATTGGTGGATGGCTTCTTCCCACAGGTCGCTGTAACGGATCATCCGGTACAGAAAACTCGTGGTGCATTAACTCAGATGGGTCTGCCTTACGCTCAAGATGCAGGTATTACTCGTCATATTGCCGCGTTCCTTTCTAAGCAAGCGAATGCGCTTTCTGGAAATGGTGAAGCTGCTCAACAAGATTTCAACCCGTTTGCAAACATGCCCGGTATGCCCGGTACAGAAGCGCAAGGGTCAGAAGCGCCAGCGGCAGACTTCATCAAACCAACAGCGGTACTGTTCAATGGTGGTGTTCTAAAATCGAACCTACTGTCAGAACGCCTTTCAGATACGATCAACGAATGGTTGATCAATGCTGACGCTGAGTTTGCCAAACAACTTACTGGATTGGATCTAGACTTAGCAGTTGCAAGTGGCGCTTCTTACTACGGTGCAGTTCGTCGTGGCCAAGGCGTTCGTATCCGCGGTGGTATTGCTTCTTCTTACTACGTAGGAATTGAAAGCGCGATGCCTGCAATCCCAGGTATGGCTCCTCCGATGGAAGCACTGTGTGTTGCACCATTTGGTATGGAAGAAGGCTCAAGCGTTCAAGTGCCTAGCCAAGAGTTTGGTCTAGTGATTGGTCAGCCCGTACACTTCCAGTTCTTCGGTTCAACAACACGTCGTGAAGACGAAGCCGGTACGCACCTTGATCATTGGGCTCCAGAAGATCTTGATGAACTTCCTGAGATCCAAGTGACACTGCCTGTATCTGAAGGTCGTCGCGAAGGTGAAGTGGTTCCCGTGACTTTAGCTTCTCGTGTTACTGAATTAGGCACGTTATACCTAGAAGCGATTGCCACTGACAATGGTCAGAAATGGCACGTTGAGTTCGACGTTCGTGAAGATACGAATAGCGACTCAAACGAACAAGCATAATGAATCAACGGTACCTTAACGGGTGCCGTTACTTTATCAATGCGACTCCCTAGCCCTGTATTAAAGCATTACAAAGACAATAATAAGACCAAGATTATCCATTAACTGGTCATCACTTTGGCAGAATAAGGTTTTGTATGGCATCTCCTCGTTTTTTAGTCGGCATTGACTTAGGCACAACCAACACTGTGGTTGCCTACTGTGAAATCAACGACGACCTACAACATGCTCCCGTTTCTCTTTTCGATATTGACCAGCTCATCGGCCCCGGTGAAGTGGTTCGTAAACCCTTACTTCCATCATTTCGTTACCACCCAGCACAAGGTCAGATCTCCCCTTCCGATCTCACCATGCCTTGGGAACCGAGCTTAGTTGAAGGTGATATTCAACACGTCATCGTAGGTGAATGGGCTCGCGAACTTGGCGCTAAGGTTGAAGGCCGCCAAGTATCCAGTGCTAAAAGCTGGCTATCTCACCAAGCGGTTGATCGTAACTCCGATATTCTGCCTTGGGCAGGCGCAACTGACGTCGATAAGGTGTCCCCTGTTGTTGCAAGCGCAAGCTACCTGAACCACATCCGTCAAGCATGGAACTACCGTAACCCAAGCAATAAGCTTGAAGACCAAGACGTTGTGGTAACTGTTCCCGCTTCATTCGATGAGACAGCACGTAAGCTAACACTCGAAGCGGCAGAACTGGCGGGCTTAGGTAAGATTCTGTTACTCGAAGAGCCGCAAGCCGTTTGTTATGACTGGTATGCACGTCACCAACAAACCGCTGCAGACGAACTTCAACAGATTCCGCTTATTTTAGTGTGTGATGTTGGTGGCGGTACTACCGATTTAAGTTTGATCGAAGCGAGCTTCAACTCAAGCAATGGCGATGACCAAGAACTCGCACTCGACCGTATCGGCGTTGGTGAACACTTAATGCTAGGGGGGGATAACCTCGATTTAGCGCTTGCTCACCTTGCTGAGCAACGCTTCAATCAAAACAAGAAACTAAACGCCTCTAGCCTAACCAAACTGATTCAACAGACGCGCGCCGCAAAAGAGAGCCTGCTTTCTGCTAACGCGCCAGACGATGTAAAGATCACCATGCTGGGCAGTGGTTCAAAGCTACTTGGCGGTACCAAGAGTATTGGTTTAACGAAACAAGAAGTTCATCAGATTGCACTCGAAGGTTTCTTCCCGCTTTCTGAATTCACTGAAGTACCAGACAAACGCCGTAGCGCGGTTGTAGAGTTCGGCCTACCTTACGCTGCAGATCCTGCGGTAAGTAAGCACGTTGCCGAATTCCTAGCGACACATCAACAAGTATCAAAAGCGGCATTAGAGAAATCTGGCGCAATCGAATTTGATGAGACAAAACCGGCTATTCCTGTCGGTGTACTACTCAACGGTGGTGTGTTCAACAGTGAACTTGTTACTGAACGTATTACTAAGTTACTTGGCAATTGGAATGGTTCTCCAATCACTGTCTTAGACAACCCTCACCCCGATTGGTCTGTAGCCCTTGGCGCGGTTGCTTTTAGTAAAGCTCGTCGTGGTGCACAACTGAAAATCGGTGGCGGCGCTGCTCGTTCTTACTTCTTGCATCTACAAGAGAAGAACAAGATGGGCAAAGCGCTTTGTTTGCTTGCCAAAGGGACAGAAGAAGGCCAAGAGATACGCTTGAACAGCCGTCGTTTCTCACTGACTTTAGGTGAGCCGGTACGTTTCAATCTACTGACTTCAACACACGATCAAATTGCTCACGACACCGCCATTCAAAACGGTGTGATGGTCAATGTCGACGCTGACTTGTTCTCCCCTCTTCCACCTTATATTTCTACGCTGGAAGGGTCTGGTACTGCAGAGCTTCAAGCCAACCAAAAGGAGCGCGTTGAAGTATTGCTCGCTTGTCAATTAACCGAAGTCGGCACATTGAAAATGGAATGTGTGAGTACGGAAGATGACAGTAAGCGTTGGTTGCTTGAGTTTGAAGTAAGAAACAAGCAAGGAGATGAATCTGATACACCCACACTTCATCCAAGATTGGAAGAGTGCAAGGAATTAATTTCTCGTCTCTACAGCGGCAACAAAAAGAGTGCTGAATCAAAAGAGATCAAGACACTATCTAAAGATCTTGAGAAGCGACTGGGTAAACGCGATGAATGGGACTTCACGACCCTTCGTCATCTGTTTGATACCTTCTCACTAGGTCGTAAGCGTCGCCGTCGCTCTGAAGCACACGAAAAAAACTGGCTCCGTTTAGCGGGTTACTCTATGCGACCTGGCTTCGGTGATCCAACGGACTCATGGCGTATCGAACAAATTTGGGGCCTTTACCAACAGAATATCCAGTTCGAGAACCACCAAGGTTGGACAGACTGGTGGGTATTCTGGCGTCGTGTTGCGGGTGGCCTGAATCAAGAGCACCAAGAGACCATCTTGGCTGATATCGCGAAGTACCTTCACCCAGGTGCAATGAAGAACCCTAAAACGGCTAAAGATGCACAAGACAATGGTTATGAAGCCATGGTGAGATTGGCAGCATCACTTGAGCAACTTGAAGTGGAAGACAAGGTTCTATTAGCGACTTGGTTCTTAAGCAAAGCGATTAACCATAATCAGTTCGAACAGGCTCACTGGTGGGCTCTGGGTCGCTTAGCGTCTCGCACACCGTTATACGGAAGCCAACACAGCGTCATTCCAAGAGAGCAAGCAGAACAGTGGTTACCAAAGCTGCTTGACCAGAATTGGCAGAAAGAGCAGATGATTGCCTTCGCGGCTGTAATGATTTGTCGTAAGACGGGTGACCGTCAGTTCGATATCTCTGATGACTACCGTGCTCAAGTTCTTGAAAAGTTAAAGCAAAGCAAGGTGCCAGAGTCTTGGCTAACGCTAGTAAGTGAAGTCACTGAGCTTTCTGAGAGCGAGTCTAAGCGCGTGTTTGGTGATGCATTGCCAAGCGGCTTAAGCCTGATCAATAGCTAGCATTCAAAACGATTAGCTTTCGTTGTTAATGAGTAAAGAAGCTAACGAGAAAAGAAAAAGCCACTTTCGGTTCGTTGAAAGTGGCTTTTTTATTGGTGGCTTAAGGCTGGTATGTTTAATCGACTTATAGCTTTTGGGTTAAGAGCCTTAGCCGTGTTGCAGTTAATCATTATTAATGTTTCGTTCCGGTTGGGTTAATAGGAAATTCAGTGTTTTCATAGATGTCTGATAACTTTTTCGGTTTCTTCTCTTTCTCTCCATTCTTAGATTGATTATGAGTTTCGCTTAAAAGCCATTGCTCATGCATTTTTGCCGAATCCAGAAAATCCGGATCCTCCATTGCTTCCTTGCGAAGTTTATTTACACGTTCGAGAGTATCCCAAATCATAATACTTCACCTCCACTAAGGCAGTACTTTAAAGATAACCCAAACCCACAAAACTTCAACTAAGCCAATGAGATAGCGATCTCAATTTCGAAAATTACCCACTCTGAGCTAACGAAAACTCTCATCATAAATCGACTTCAAATAGCGGGTATTTATCAATGATCTTCGACGATCTTTAGGTACAAAAAAAGCGAGCTCAGAGCTCGCTTTTTATCGATCGTTTGTCCAATATCGACTTAAATAAATAATGTCTTACTTAAGCTCGGTTACCAATTTTAACGGTGCCGTTTGTTGCAAACCAAAGTGCTTCTGAACGGCGGCGACCTAGCAAAATTGGGCCATCATCGTAGAACAAAAAGTTCTTCCAGTGTTTCTTAAAAACTGACCACTTAGTTTCGAGAATGTTATATTTTTCATAACAAAAATAAACAGTTACGTCATCTTGCCAATCAATGAAGTTAAGGATCTCTTCTGGCATTTCAGGCTCATCGGCTTCCCAATTTGCCATCCAGCTGATCTCTTCGTTCCAGTTGGATGCCTTGCTTGGCCAGTCTTGTGAACTTAGTCTTTCTGCGTCCGGGCTTTGAGGGCTTACGTTCTCTTTCCAAAACTGAGACGCCCTTGCCTGTGTCATTGGTTTAATCTTTTCCAAGTCCTCTGCCGGTAATGGCATCGACTGGTGAGTAAAAATCCATTTTCTTTGGTATTCGTCCAAAGTTGTATATGACATCAAAATTCCTCAAATTTCTTCTTAGGCTTATGGGTTACCATGCCTATATGCTCTTTTTGATACAGTGACGGTTTCATTTTATCTATGTTCGTCACTGCCTCTAAATCTGTATTTACGTTTAATTGATACTTACGCCTAATGACTATTGGTATCTAAACAGCGCGCCTATCTTCCCAGTTCGGGTTAACTAATGCAGTCAGTATATGGTCTTCCCATTTACCGTTGATCTGCAAATAATCTTTGGCAAAGCCTTCACGAACAAAACCTAAATGATCCAATACACCAGCGCTACGCTCATTATGAGGCATATAACCCGCCATCAAACGATGCATGTTCTGAACATCAAACATGTAGTCCTTTGCCATGCTTAAGCCTCTGCGCATGTAACCGTGGCCTTGTGCACTTTCAGCAAGCGAATAGCCCACGTTACACGCATAGAAAGGGAATCGAGACAGATTACTGAATGAAATGGTGCCCAACATTTCGTTAGTGTCATCATTAACAAGCAAACAGTAATAACCTAGCCCCATTTTATGAAGCTCATTTAGCTTAATCAGGCGCTGCGCCCAACCCGTTCTATCAAAAAACACATCTTCACGAATTGGTTCCCAAGGCTTAAGGTACTCTCGGTTAGTTTGAAAGTAATCACTGATCATATTCGCATCGTCTATCTCTGCGGTGCGTAGAATCAGGTTTCCATCGCGCTTATAAATGCGTTCTGGTGTGCTCAAATCTTCCATAATCATGTTCTTATTCGATCAGTTCTTTCTGATACCGTAATCGCGAAGTTTGTTCGCAATTGAGGTGTGAGAAACATTCAGACGTTTTGCTAACTTACGGCTCGATGGGAACGACTGATACAGCTTCTCTAGAATCTGCGACTCGTAGTCTTTCATGATCTCATCGAGTGAACCGTCTAAGCTTAAGTTCGCCATTCCTGCCGTCATAGTTTCTAGTTGAGGCAAGTGGAATTGCTCAACGGTTAACGTGTCTGAATCCAGCTCAGTCAATGCACGCAGCACCATGTTATCAAGTTGACGGATGTTGCCCGGCCATTGGTAGTTCCCTAACTGATCGATAAGTTCTACCGTCAGTTTTGGTTTTAACATGCCCAATTGCTGTGCGTATTTTGCGACAAAGAGTTCCAACAAAGGTGCTACGTCGTTTGAGCGTTCACGCAGTGCCGGAATAGACAGAGTCAAAACGTTTAAGCGGTAGAACAAATCTTCACGGAATGAACCTGAGTCGGCTAATTCAGAAAGACGATGACGTGTTGAAGCGATAATACGCACATCGGCGTGCATCTCTTCTTCTTCGCCTACGCGTCGGAATGAACCATCTTGCAGGAAACGCAGCAATTTTATTTGTAGATGCGGGCTCATTTCGCCGATCTCATCTAAAAATACTGTGCCGCCATTCGCTTGTTCGAAAATTCCTTTATGACCTTGTTCATGATTGAATGAACCCGGAGCATGACCAAACAGCTCAGTTTCAGCCACGTCATCAGGCATTGATGCACAGCTTAGAATCAAGAATGGGAAAGACGCTCGGTTCGAACGGTTATGACACGCTTTAGCCAACATCTCTTTGCCCGTACCTGTGTCCCCTTCAATAAGTAGAGGCTGATCCAGCATAGCCAATTTCTTAGCTTGGCTGATCAAGGCTTTATGGCGATTAGAGACACCAACAAAGTGTTCAAAACCTAGGTTGTTCTGTTCAGGGATTGAATCTGGCGAGTTCATCTCTTGATTACAAGAACGAATCGTCATTACTGCGCTCGCCAGTACCGCTTCGTTAACGTCACCGCCAAGATAAATCGGTAGTATCTCGATAGAGAAGTCCAAACCTTCTAACACCACGACTTCACGGTGTCGCGTTACATCGCCTTCGATCCAACGAGCAAAGTTAAAGCTAGGCACAAACGTCGCTAGCGGCTCACCGATGACTTCGTCTTCTTGCTTGCCGAATAGGTTCAATGCAGCGTGGTTCGCCATGTCGACAGAGCCTTTAAGGTCAATCGCAATCACGGGATCTGGCAGATTAGCCAGCAGAGCAATCAGCTCGGTATTATGCCTTTCGCTCGGCATAAATTGGATTTTACGTACATCCTTCACACCTGAAATTCGACGAATTTCAGCCATAAGTTCACTAAAAGCATCAAAATTAATATCAGGGCAATTTAGGTAAATAATGCCTTTAACATCAATTTCGATTCCTCTTAAATCAATGCTTTTTGAGGCCAAGATATCGAGCAACTCACGCGTTAAGCCGAGTCTGTCTTCACACAATACTTCAAGACGCACAAATAGTCCTATTATAGGTGTCAGGATAAGTTGACAGTAGTGTGGATTAAGCTCTGAGTTCAGTCAAGAAGAAGAGTAAACATATGTTTACTCTTCTTCTCAAACTATTGAGCTTTCAATGCTTTATTTGAGAGTGATACGCTTTATTTCAGAAAGGACGGCTTTGCGGAGGTCTGATAGTTTTACTTTTCGGTCATTGTGCCAAGGCATAGGTCGAAGCAATGACATGGCTTTGAGGCCAAGTCGTGCAGTAAGAATACCAACACCGAGCCCTTGCCCTGCTCTTGCTGATACTTTACCCGCAAGATCCATCGAGACTAAGTCCATACTCGCATCAATCGCCAGCTCACTTGCCCCTGCCGCTGCCATGTTGATTAACACCAACTTGAACAACTTAATGCGAGACCAATAGCCAAGCTCAATACCATAGACGTCGGCAAGCTTGTCTATCATAGTGAAATTACGCCACGCCACCAGCAACATATCTGCTGCTGCTAACGGGCTCACAGCAACCAAGGCCGCAGATTCGGTCGAGAACTTAGTGACGATTTGAGTAGCGACCTTATCTTGCTGACTCACGACCAACGCATCGTACATATCCAACACTTCAGCATCGCTGTGCGCCGGATTAATGCTATTTCGCCACTTATCGTACGAAGGAGACTCAGCAACTATACCGCCCTGCTTGGCAATGTTTTCACAGAACGCTTTGCCTTTACCAACACTCTGGCTTTGTAACAGCTCTTCACTCTGCTCTTGCACACTGAAATGGTCCTTCAGCGAACGCAGCTTCCACAACTCTTTGCCTATCGCGCCTAAACCTAATGAAGCAATGGCAGCGATGAAACCTGCCCAACCTAACGCGAGCCAGTCAGCGGTTTGAATAGCAGTAATGACAGAGTCAATCGCTTGCCAGCCCACCAGACCGGAGAAAGCGACCAGTAAACCCGTTCCAAACCACTTTTTCTTTTTGTTCGGTCGAATCACTTGTTCCAATTGCAGCTCAGCGTCACCATCAAGGTCTATTTCCACTTGTGGCGCGACGGGTACAAACTTCTCTTGTTCCGTAAATAGCTTTTGAGCACCCAAATCTGGGGTAACTTCATTCTTATCCGGCTCATCGAACGAGGTCTTCAACGGTTCATCAAAGACCTGCTTTGTTTTTAATTCACTCATTTCAATTGCCTCAATTACTTCAACTTGTCGCCAATGAGATACTCTAAAACCTTGTCGACTCTCAGATGCTGACAAGGCTCATCGGAGTGTTGCTCCATTGGCCTAAAGCTCGTGAAATCAAATTGGTTGGTTTCCCAATACTGTTTGTTCGGCAGTTTGCGCGGCACCTCACCCGGATACATGGTTTGAGGCTCGTTATTTAAAGTGACACCTTGCAGTGCTGGAACATTGTCTGAACCCGACGAAATATATCCCGCACTGGTCGCTTGAATAGACGCGATGCTCATACAACTCATGTCGATATGTTCAAACGCCGCCTGTTGCCAAGCAGGGTGTACCATCTGCTGTAACAGTGATACTAAGTTCGGATGTTGATCCGGTGTCACATGGTCAGCTTTGGTGGCTGCAAACAAAATCTTGTCGATCTTCGGTGCAAACAAGCGTCTTAGCATATTGCTTCGCCCGTACTTAAAGCTCTTCAATAACTGTTCTAATGCACCACGCATGTCCATGAAAGAGTCATAGCCTGCGTTAAGTGGTTGTAAGCAATCCACCAGCACGATTTGTCTGTCGAACGTGGCAAAGTGATTCTTGTAGAACGCTTTCACGACCTTCTGTTGGTACTCTTCATAACGAGCTTTTAGCACTGCATAGTTGCTGGTTTTCGAGAACTTACCCTCGGGCGCAGCACACGGGAAGAATTGCAGCACAGGCGCACCTTCAAGCTCACCCGGCAATACGAATCGACCCGGTTGTACCCAGTGCAATCCGTTATCCTTACAAGTATGAAGGTACTGAGTATAGCTATCGGCAATCGCGACCAGTTTCTTTTCGTCGGCTTCGGCTAGCAAGTCAATGCCACCACGCATTGTGTTCCACTGTTGCGAGTAGGTTTCTCGATCGCCTTTCAACGCGGCGAATTGGGATTGGCTCCAAGTATCAAAGTCCATATCCAGCAAAGGTAAATCAAGTAGCCACTCACCTGGATAATCGACAATATCGAGATAAAGGGTGCTGTTTTTACTCAACAACTTCTTTGCGCCTTTAGCTGGCTTATATTTGATGGCTAGACGAATCTCGCTGACATCGCGCGTCGGCACTGGCCATTCTGGTGGCTGCGCATTCAAAGATTCCATCGCCTCATCATAAGAGAAGCGTGGGATCATCATGTTGTGTTGCGGGATGCGCTTTGCGCCAATAATTCTTCCGTCTCTCGCCGATGCAAGTAGAGGCAGATTTTTGTGGGTAGACGTATGAAGAAGCTGATTAACCAGTGAAGTAATGAAGGCTGTCTTACCCGCACGAGAAAGCCCCGTGACCGCTACTCGAATGTGAGAATCCGTTCCTCTGCTTATAAAGTCACTCATTTCTTGAGTTAGGTGTTTCATTTGAACGACTCCGTGATAGTTAGGCTAGCTGATTATGATAATAGAGAGGCAAGCCTATGTTCTTTCCCAGTTGGGATAGTATGTGTGCTTTTATTTTTTCTTTTGCTAACTAGTAGTGAGTATGCAATACACATTCTTAATGCTAGATGAATAAAAGCCCCTGACTACATTCATAATCAGGGGCTTTAGAATTTATCTGCGATATCCGACTCTTAATCGTCTTCAATCAACTTGTAGATAACAAACAGTGCGATCTCTGCGATTAGCCAAAGCGCACAAGTAATTGTCACGTATTTATTATCAAAGATACTAATCCCTTTCAAGATCAGATCGTAGCCAACAAAAGCACCAATCACCACTGCCAAGATAATCTGTAGGATCTGAATAAAACGAGGCATTCCTCTCTCCTATGTTCTTATATCAAACGATGTGTTTATCACTATATCATTGATAATATGACAAAAGTGCAAATAATGCTGCACTTTTGCCTTTAACTATCTATCAAAAATTGCAATTCAAACGCTGAAGTTAACGTCGATTACGATTTCTTGATTCGGTAAATTATGCTTTTTCAGCTTCAGCAATTTTCACTTTCCACGTATCAGGGCCGATCTGGTGTGCGTTCACGCCGTTAGAGTCAACCGCGACCGTTACCGGCATGTCTTCAACTTCAAACTCGTAGATCGCTTCCATGCCGAGATCTTCAAACGCAACCACACGTGCTTTTTTAATTGCTTTCGCTACTAAATAAGCAGCACCACCAACCGCCATCAGGTAAACCGATTTATGTTGTTTGATTGACTCAACCGTTGCAGGGCCGCGCTCTGCTTTACCAATCATGCCCATAATGCCGGTTTCTTCTAGCATCATGTCGGTGAACTTATCCATACGAGTAGACGTTGTTGGGCCAGCAGGACCTACCGCCTCATCACCCACAGCATCAACAGGACCAACGTAGTAAATGAACTTACCTTTCAGGTCGACGCCTTCTGGTAAACCTTCACCACTTTCAAGCATGCCTTGAATGCGCTTATGAGCGGCATCACGACCGGTTAAGATCTTGCCTGATAGAAGAACCGTTTCGCCAGTCTTCCACTCTTGAACGTCTTCTTTAGTAATTTCATCTAGGTTAACACGACGTGTATTTGCGCCTGCTTCCCAAGTAATATCTGGCCACTCTTCTAACTTAGGTGGTGTTAGTTCTGCAGGGCCGCTGCCGTCTAACGTGAAGTGAACGTGACGCGTTGCTGCACAATTCGGGATCAAGCAAACAGGCTTAGAGGCTGCGTGCGTTGGCGCTGTTTTGATTTTCACGTCAACCACAGTGGTTAGACCGCCAAGACCTTGTGCACCAATACCAAGTTTATTTACACGGTTGAATATGTCTAAACGAAGCTCTTCTTCTGCGTTCTCTGGGCCTTTGTCGATAAGATCTTGGATATCGATGTGTTCCATCAGAGATTCTTTCGCTAGTACCGCTGCTTTTTCAGCCGTACCGCCAATACCTATACCTAGCATGCCAGGTGGACACCAACCAGCACCCATCGTAGGCAGCGTTTTCTCTACCCATTCTGCAATGTCATCAGAAGGGTTGAGCATGACCATCTTGGTTTTGTTCTCAGAACCGCCGCCTTTCGCCGCGATTTGAATTTCAACTTTATTACCTGGAACCATATTAATGTGAACAACCGCTGGTGTGTTGTCTTTGGTATTAATACGCTTACCTGCAGGGTCCATTAAGACAGATGCACGCAATGGGTTATCTGGATTGTTGTAAGCTTGACGAACGCCTTCATCAACCATCTGTTGTACTGTCTGATCCGTTTCCCACCTAACATCCATACCGATGTTCACGAAACAAGTAACAATACCTGTATCTTGACAAATTGGACGATGACCTTCCGCAGACATACGCGAGTTGATAAGAATCTGAGCGATCGCATCTTTTGCTGCCTGGCTCTCTTCTTTCTCGTACGCTTTTTCTAGGGCTTGGACAAAGTCTAAAGGGTGATAATAAGAAATGTACTGAAGTGCGTCAGCGACACTGCTGATCACATCTTGCTTACGAATAACCGTCATTGCATGCCTCTTTATTGTTCTGGTTCCATGTAGGTTCTTGGTGTGACTGTTTTTGTCTAACCGGACTAGTTGGCTTAGCTTTTTATTATGTTGAGCTGTGTTTAGTTGCTTTAGCAATCTCTTGCATAGCTTTAAACTAAACCGTTTGGTTTGCACCGTTCTAATCAAGAACCCATTTTATTTTCAATTTATGATACTCTTGCTTCCTCTCACACGCTATGCAGTGATCGAACTCTTTGTCACAAATTAAACAAATGAATAACAACGAATTTCGCTCTATCCAAATCAAGCCGCTTGAATATCAATCAACTTTAGCTAAACAGCTGTTTTCCCATATTGAAAACCTGCCGTGGGCAATGCTATTACGCTCCGCTTCAGAAAACCACGTTGATAGTCGATACGATATTTTAGTTGCTCAACCCATCGCCACCTTCGAGACAATCGGAGCAAAAACGACCGTCAATGTTAATGAGACGTGCGAGGTTTCAGAGTCAGACCCTTTCGAACTACTCGACCAATATCAACAGCAATTACTACCCGCAACCAGTGAGTATCCTGAACTGCCTTTCATAGGCGGCGCTTTAGGCTATTTTAGTTATGATTTGGGGCGCAGAGTCGAAACGCTTCCTTCACTAGCCAAACGTGACATTGAAGCACCAGACATGGCGGTCGGTTTATATGAGTGGGCTGTGATCGTTGACCATCAATTAAAAACGGCGTGTATTGTCGGCAGCAATATCGATGAACATCATGATTGGCTGATGCAACAAGTGGCTCGGTCAAACCGAACACATGTGCCCTTTGGATTAACCACACCGTGGCAATCCAACATGAGCGAACAGAACTACGCAACGAAATTCGATAGTGTTCAAGAGTACCTGTTATCCGGCGATTGCTATCAGATTAACTTGGCGCAGCGCTTCAATGCCCAATACCAAGGCAATGAATGGTTGGCCTATGACAAGTTAGAACAGTATAACTCGGCTCCATTCTCTGGTTTCATCCGTTTGGCTGACTGCGCAATTATCAGTGTGTCACCTGAACGTTTTTTAGAGCTTAAAGACAATGTCATTGAGACCAAGCCTATCAAGGGTACGCGCCCTCGCTCTAACGACCCTGTGATTGATGATACTAACGCACAAGACCTAGTAACCGCCGATAAAGATCAAGCAGAAAACCTGATGATCGTCGACTTACTTCGCAATGACATTGGTCGAGTCGCGAAGCCGGGAACGGTTCATGTACCAAAGCTGTTCGATATTGAGAGCTTCCCTGCCGTGCACCATTTAGTAAGCACGATACGAGCGGATCTTGATGAACAATATTCTGCAACTGACCTTCTGAGAGCTTGTTTCCCTGGAGGCTCGATTACCGGTGCACCAAAAGTTCGCGCGATGCAGATCATTGAAGAGCTAGAACCCCATCGACGCTCAGCGTATTGCGGCAGTATTGGCTACATCAGCCGAAATGGCAGAATGGACACCAGCATTACCATTCGTACGTTAGTTGCTGAAAAAAACACGCTTTATGCATGGGCTGGTGGCGGTGTGGTGTTTGATAGTGATTGTGCTTCTGAATACCAAGAAACACTGGATAAGCTGAGTAGAATTCTACCGATACTTGAAGATTGCAAAGCATAGCGTCATTAATCGGCGGTATCGCCGCTTAACGACCAACGAAAGCTAGACATAAAAAACCGAAGGATCACAAGATCACTTCGGTTTTTTAGTTTCTAAATCAAGCAGTGAATTATTATTAGTCACTCCTTATTAGCGTTGTTTAAGCGACCTTCACAGTAGAAACACCCCACTTCTTAAGCATCTCTTTAAGATCACTAGCTGTGTAAGGTTTACTCAAAATGTCATCCATTCCACACTGAATACAACGCTCACGTTCTTCAAGTGTCGTTCCGGCAGTGAGAGCAACTATAGACCTGGAATACCCTTTCTTTCTTAGCTTCTCTGTCGCTTCAAATCCATCCATAATTGGCATTCTACAATCCATGAACACGATGTCATATTCATTGTCAGAGGCCAGTTCCAGTCCTTCGACTCCATTACCTGCGATGGTCGGCTCTATCTCATATTTACGTAGCATCTGTTGGATGATGATTTGGTTCATCTTAATATCGTCCACCACAAGAACTTTAAGTAAAGATAGTTCGACCTCTGATTCAAAGCTTTTAGCCACGCAATCGCTCTCTACTGGAACATCGATAACTTGAAGCGGAACTGAGACAGTAAACGTAGTACCAGAACCAAAGACACTATTAACGCCAATATCACCATTCATCAACACCACCAGCTTACGACAAATCGCTAAACCAAGTCCTGTACCTTCGTAGTTTCTTCTACTTGAATTGTCAGCCTGGGTAAAAGGTTCAAACAGTGTTTTATGGGCGGATTCGGTTATACCGACACCGGTATCTTCCACAGAGAAAACAAACTGGTTGTTTTCCCACTTAATATCGACTTTGACATGCCCGTGTTCTGTAAATTTGATTGCATTGCCAATTAAGTTTACGAATAGTTGAGTGATACGTTCTAAATCACCGTTGAAATGAGTCGGTACGTCTGGCGCAATACTGATCTTGAATTTAAGCTGTTTCTCAATCGCTCGGTTAATGAAGATACTTTCAATCGTATTTCTCAAATCGTGTAGCGCGAATTTCTTAGGAATAAGCTCCAGCATCCCCACATTAATTTTACTGTAATCCAGTAGGTCATTAATTATGGTTCTTAGAAATTCACCAGATTGACTTAGGTTGTTCACTATCTCGCGCTGAGAACAGTTCAGCTCGGTATCACTGATCAACTCAGCACTGCCTAGTAAGCCGTTAAGCGGAGTTCTTAGTTCATGGTTGATCATCGCAAGGAAATCGCGCGTCGCCCTTTCGGATTCTTCCGCTCGTTGTCGCGACTCAATATTTCGATTAATCGCTAATTGATGACTGAGTGCGCTGCAAATCAGATCCGTTACTAGCAAGAGCTGACTCTCAATAAACTCATAGTCTTGATCGAGTAACCGAACCTTAACGATCAACGCACCAACGATCACCTTCTCCACTTCAAGAGGCACCGTCAACAAGTCACCTTGCCATTGAGGCTCCTGAATATTTTGGTCAAGTTCACCGACAGTTTCGTCACCATAATCGTATGTAAGAAGCTGAGGAATGAACTTGGGAGGGAGTATCAGGCGACTGGATTCAATCAAATAGCTGTTGGTTACGTTAGTCGTTAATTCCGACAACATAACATCATCCAAATCACTCCTGAGAAACGCGCGCCCAAAATCAATCAACAAATTGTCGATTTGTTCTTGAAACTCAATGCGACGAATATTCGCGTTCGAACGTTTTTCTAACTGACGAAGTGCGAGTTCAAGCTGTTGGTTAGCCTCAAACAGTTCAAGGCTCTTTTGTTCTAACAAAGCTTCAGCCGCTTTTCGTGCCGCTATTTGACGTTTAAGCTTCTTCTCTACAGCAGATACCAAGCTCATATTACTTTTCTACTTTTAAATTGAATCTAACCACACTTTGATCATCATTCTGTGGCGTCATCTCTACCAAAATAGACTCACCATGATGTTCAGCACACCCTTCTATTAGCCCTAGGCACACATGCGACATACACCTAGCGCTTTTGTAATCAAAAACGAGTTGAGCTTCTGTTGTCGTAATAAAGCTGAATTCAGGTGGTTCAGCATCTGGATAGAGCTTCTTTACTTCAACGTGAATGTAGCGCTCTACGTGCTGAATAAATTGAAAGGTGGTATTGATATGAGCAAGGCTCGCTTTATTAGGTAAAGAGGCGAGTAAGTTCTTAAACACTGACTGCCCAAATACGCGTTGCAAACTCCCAGCATCGATATCGGTTTTCTTACTTAGGTTAATAATGAGTTTCACGAGATCTTTATGGTCGTAACTTCCAACCGATGTATAGATCCCTTCGTCTTCAGACATTTCTAAAACTTCTTCCAAAAGTTCCAAACCAAACTTATCTTCAACAAGCTCTAGAAATTCAGTGAATATGATTCCTTTCATCTCATACCTTTTCTTCTATTTCTTTTTAGAATGAGCCACTAAGTGAGTGTTATCAAACTCTTAAAGACAAAAACTACGTTTCACCACTCAATTTTATGACATGGGTAACGCTTACTGGCTCATATACCCATATTGAATATAGCAAAAACCTGACAATTTAAGATAAAGCACATAGAGCTTCTCTATTGATTGGCGATGCTATCTATCGGAACCTGAAAAAGGGTGAAGCAAACAGATCAGGTACAAAGGCCTACGCCAAACGAGCTGAGCCGCGAAATTGGCTTTCAACTCGCTGTTGTGCCTATACTTAAAAGTAAAATAATCAATATATTGGCATGATATGAACCGAGATAACTTCCTTCAACAGTTCCAACTTAACCCAACAGTTGGCTACCACCCTGAATCTGTAGGGCGTATTTCTCATATTAGTGGGGAACAACTACGCAAAGCGGCAGTAGTGGTCGGTTTGGTTGAAAGAGAAGACGGTTTACATGTCATTTTTACTAAAAGAGCAGCACATCTTAAGCACCACCCTGGCCAAATCAGCTTTCCTGGAGGAAAACATGAACAATCGGACCCTTCTATGCAATTTACTGCATTAAGAGAACTGCACGAAGAAGTAGGAATTCGATCGGATCAGGTTAAAATTGTTGGGCAATTACCAGCATTGAGTACCATTAGTAAATTTTCTGTGACACCGATTATTGCAATGGTCGATCCTGATTACAAAGCGGTTATTGATCAGAACGAAGTTGCCTCTATTTTTGAGGTTCCTGCCACCTATGTTTTGGACCAAGCCAAGCTTCATAGCCACACCGTCAACTTTAAGAAAATCAAACACCGTGTTTTTGCCATGCCCTTCGAAGAGCACCTTATATGGGGCGTCACAGCACAAATCATCCATTCGTTGCAGCAGCATGTAGTGCAACGAATTACATAGCAACTACGTTTTGTTTAATCTCTGTTAACAAAAATCAGCCTTTCTATGGAACAGATTTATTAATGCAATTTTACGCAAACGTTTTCCTGGTATAAATCTGAACAACCCCTCCTTTCGCATAATAAAAACTAATAGCTAGCATGAACATAAATCACCTGTAGCACGCCAATTTCGTGATCAAAAATCCGTTTTTCGCATATCATGTGACACGCCGTTTCATTACATGATTTAGATCTATTTTTTGCAGAAGAAAATTCTGCAGAATTAGCCCCAACTTATTTCCTGTTCCCAAAAAATGAGTAATTTAACATGAACACAACAACTTCTTCGGCAAATGCCGTTAAAGATTCAAGCAAGTTTAACTATAAAGATTTTACCTGGTGTTTATCACTATTCGGTACAGCAGTTGGTGCTGGCGTACTATTTCTTCCAATCAAAGCTGGTGCGGGTGGTTTTTGGCCATTAGTTATCCTAGCTCTAATCGCGGCGCCAATGACTTGGTTCGCACACAAATCTCTAGCTCGTTTCGTACTGTCTTCTCAGAACCCTGAAGCAGACATTACAGATACAGTTGAAGAACACTTCGGTAAGACCGGCGCAAACCTTATTACTTTTGCTTACTTTTTCGCTATCTACCCAATCGTTCTTATCTACGGCGTTGGTATCACCAACACGGTTGATTCTTTCCTAGTAAACCAAATGGGCATGGAATCTATTCCTCGTCCTCTTCTTTCTGGTGCACTTATCCTTGCTATGACAGCAGGTGTTGTATTCGGTAAAGAGCTGATGCTTAAAGCAACTTCAGCGATGGTTTACCCACTAGTATTCATCCTACTAGCATTGTCTTTCTACCTAGTTCCTGATTGGAACACTTCAATGATGGAAACAAGCCCAGAATGGTCAGCAATGCCTTCTATTATCTGGCTTGCGATTCCAATCATCGTGTTCTCTTTCAACCACAGCCCAATCATTTCACAGTTCTCTAAAGAGCAACGTCGTGTATACGGTGATGACGCAGTTAAGAAAACTGACGCAATCACTGGCGGCGCAGCAATGATGCTGATGGGTTTTGTAATGTTCTTCGTATTCTCTGTAGTACTTTCTCTATCTCCAGAGCAACTAGCAACAGCGCAAGCACAAAACATCTCTGTACTTTCTTACCTAGCTAACGTTCACGAGTCTCCACTTATCTCTTACATGGGTCCTCTAGTAGCGTTCGCAGCGATTACTTCTAGCTACTTCGGTCACTTCCTAGGTGCTCATGAAGGTCTTGTTGGTCTAATCAAGTCTCGCTCTGGTTCTTCAATCAGCACGATTGAGAAAGCATCTCTAGCGTTCATCGTTGTTACAACTTGGATTGTTGCGGTAGTTAACCCAAGCATCCTAGGTATGATTGAAACAATGGGTGCTCCAATGATTGCAGCTATCCTGTTCCTAATGCCTGTATTCGCGATGCAGAAAGTACCAGCAATGGCTAAGTACAAAACATCAGCACCTGTGCAAATCTTTACAGCTTTATGTGGTCTAGCGGCTATTAGTTCTGTAATCTACGGCGCTCTTTAATCTAAAGCCCTTTTTATAAGATGAGCTTCATCTTATATCGCGAGATTAAACACAAAATATAATGATAATAAATGAGCCTCCCTACTCCCCTTGGGAGGCTCTCTTTTTGAGGTAATCGCTATGATTAGTGTATTTGATATCTATAAAATCGGTGTTGGTCCATCGAGCTCACACACAGTTGGACCAATGAAAGCGGGTAAAGAATTTATTGATGACCTACGTTCAATGGGAAAATTGCGCGACATCACTAAAATCACCGTGGACGTATATGGATCACTATCACTGACAGGGAAAGGTCACCACACAGATATCGCTATCATCATGGGTCTTGCTGGCAATACTCCTGAGAAAGTAGATATCGACTCTATCGCGGGCTTTATTGCTCGAGTAGAAGAAACTGAACGTCTACCTGTTGGTATGCACTGTCATACTGTTTCGTTCCCTAAAGATGGCGGAATGAACTTCCATACTTCGAACCTTTCATTGCATGAAAATGGCATGAGCATTCATGCTTGGGTTGATGACGAAGTAGCATACTCAAAAACGTACTACTCAATTGGTGGCGGTTTCATCGTTGATGAAGAGAACTTCGGCAAAGAAGAAGAAAACCCAATTAAAGCACCTTACGAATTCACAACAGCTGAAGAGCTGGTTAATCAGTGTAAAGAAAGCGGTCTTTCTATCAGTACACTGGTTATGAAAAACCAAGCAGCGTTCCACTCAGACGAAGAGTCTCGTACTTACTTCGCTAACATCTGGAGAACGATGCGTGAGTGTATGGATCGCGGTATGAATACTGAAGGTATCTTGCCTGGTCCACTGCGTGTACCTCGTCGTGCAGCAGCACTTCGCCAACAGCTGATTACTTCAGAAAAAACAACTAACGATCCAATGACGGTTGTTGACTGGGTGAACATGTTTGCTTTCGCAGTAAACGAAGAAAACGCAGCGGGCGGTCGTGTAGTAACGGCACCAACAAACGGTGCGTGTGGCATCATCCCTGCTGTATTGGCGTACTACGATAAGTTCATCCAAACAGTGACAGAGAAAGACTACATCCGTTACTTCGCAGCTTCTGGCGCGATCGGTGGTCTTTACAAGCGTAACGCTTCTATCTCTGGCGCTGAAGTTGGCTGTCAGGGTGAAGTTGGTGTGGCATGTTCTATGGCTGCTGCTGGTCTTGCTGAGCTTATGGGTGGTAGTCCTGAGCAAGTGTGTATGGCTGCAGAAATCGGCATGGAGCATAACCTAGGTCTAACGTGTGACCCGGTTGCAGGCCAAGTACAAGTTCCATGTATCGAGCGTAACGGTATTGCTGCAGTGAAAGCAATCAACTCAACTCGTATGGCACTTCGTCGCTCTTCTGCTCCTACTGTTTCTCTAGATAAAGTTATCGAAACAATGCTAGAAACAGGTAAAGACATGAACGCTAAATACCGTGAGACTTCTCAAGGTGGTTTGGCAGTTAAGGTTGTTTGTTAATTAACATTCGTTTGTTAGTTAATATTGGCTTGCTAGTCCGTATTAATTTATTGGCCAGCATCAGTTAACAAGCCAACACTTAACTCAGTCTGCTTGATAACGAGCAGATAATAAAAAGGAACGCCAATGCGTTCCTTTTTTTGTATCTGAAGCTTTCGTAGCTGAAACTTGGTGACTAGGGCGTGTTGATCTTTCGAGCTGATTTTTGCAGCGAGTTGCTGGGTATTTATACAAGGCAGAGGCTTCGATGTGTAGCTAGCCTACATGAGAAGCCGATAACGTAGTAGAAATGGCCAGCAAACGCTGCCCGAAGGGTTCGGCTAAAAGCGTTTTACTCTTTGCTAAGGTGGATTTGCTTAGAGTGACTAGGCTACTTCCCCCTCGCCGCGATTAAAACGCTTTTATCTCGAACAAAATTTAGCCACGAAAGGTCAACACGCCCTAATTATTCAACCACTAAATTGTTTTGCTAAATCACTTGTGAGATAAGCAAGAAGCAACCAAATAGCAATGAGAATGCCATCATTGCATTACCACCTTCTGTGCGGTATCTATCATCAGCAACTTTCATCAAGCGTTGTTTATAAACCATCACCAGAGGAACAAACACAGCCAAGAACACTAAGATGATGCCTGCATAGTTCAACACTTGTAAGAACTTATCTGCAGCAAGCAGTGAACCAGCCAGCGGTAGGATGAAGCTAATGCAGTAAGTAACCGCAGTGTTTTGGTTGAACATGTCTCTATTCTGGTTGAACAGCGCCATCGCCACACCAAAGAAAGAAGTTAACAGTGCCAAACCTGTGAAGGTAGAAAGAACATTGCCTACCCAAGGAGACTGTGCCTCAAACGCCGCCATCAAATCTGAGACATTCTTGAAGCTTCTGAATTGCTCTTCACTCAAGTTACCTACTACCGCAAACAACCAACACAGGTAACACACTAGTGGGATCAAAGAACCAACAATCACCATATTACGCAGCTGTTTGTCTGTCGCTTCGTGGTTATAAGAAACCAAGGTTGGAATCACAACCATAAAGCCAAAGCTAGTAAACAGGATTGCACTGGTTTTGATTAGATCGACGTGATCATGACTGGTCACCTGCATAAGGTTATCTTGAGTCATGTTCGGCGCTAAAAAGGCCATAGTGACAAACAGGCTCGCAAGCATCACAAAGAACAATGCACGGTTCAGTTTATCAATGACACCGGTGCCACTCGCGACGACGGCACCTGCAAGTAAGGTAAACACGATTTGGCTCGTGGTCGCGGTGAACACAACGCCAAAGTTAGACAGTAACTTGCTCAGTAAATCACCCGCGCCCAGAATGTAAGCCATTAAAAGGCAAATCAATAACGCGTAAAGTAGGCCGTTGATAATCAACTGCCCTTTTTTGCCCAGAGTTTTTCGAGCAATAGAGTTCAACCCTAGACCGCCACCAGCTTTGATGGTCGCTTCTAGAAGTAATAGTGCTGCGTAAGTGGTACCGAAACAAATCAGAACCATCAGCAGTGTGCCGTAAAGCAATCCGAATTGAGCTAATACCATTGGGATCGCAAGCATACCAGCACCGAGAGCGGTACCAGCGATAATTAGGGAGCTACCCATCATTTTAATATTCATTATTTTTAACTTATTTGTTTAGTTTTTATAGGTGTGAGTCTTCATACATCAAGCGGATGACAAAGGAGTTCAGATAGAAATAAAGTTATAAAACGAATAACAATAGGAGCGATAAGCAGTAAAGAAGCGTGCAGAGACGTTGTCGAACAGGGCGTTCAAAGGGGAGCTTGTCTTAAAAGAGGTAAAACGAGAAGCGTGAGTGAGCGTTAACTGATGTGGTGAACCTTCCGTAGGTTCAATAATCGGCGATGTAATCTTGAATTTCATGTATGTGTCCAATAATTGAGTCACATTCCATAGTATTTGAAGCAGCGTATCCGTTGCTGCCCTACCCCTAGCATTAGAGATCTTTTTATCTTATCGAATGAGCCTCGAAACACAACGCTATAGCCACAATTTCTGCTATTAAATTGAACAAAAAAGCTGTTTGATCATAAATTAACCACCAAACTGCATAAAACTATAATCATTATTAATAAAAACCAAAGAGAGAAAACATGGTCTCTCTTTTTATCCAAACGAAAACATTACATTAAGGCGCAGGACTATATAAACGAGGTGGACTGCTGTTTGGTAAGTGAATCAGATTTAAGCGATTACGTCTTGCCCATTCGACCGTCAATGAGGTCGGAGCCGACAAACAAACCAAGGTTGCGATTTCAGCACGCACGGCTTTATGGATAAGCTCTAAACTGCAACGACTCGTCATAATGGCGAACCCCGACTTAGGGTTGATCTCATTCATGGCCATCGCTCCTATGAGTTTATCCAGTGCGTTGTGGCGGCCGATGTCTTCACGACAAAGTGAAACTTCACCTTTCGAGTTCGCAAACAAAGCGGCATGTAAAGCACCAGATATTTTGGCTGCTTTTTGATGTTTGGCAATTCGCTCTCTCAACCCCTCAAAAACCAGTGGACTGGGTGGTAATGACGATGGCAATGGAACCAAATCCGGAAGTGCTTGTTCAAGCGCCTCAACACCGCATAAACCACAACCTGTGCTTCCAGCTAAGTTACGTCGCTGAGTTTTCATTTCCCAAAAAGCGCGATTGGAGATTTCTACTTGCGCAAAATGAGATTCACCATTAGCACCAATCTCAATATCACGAATTTCACTGAATCTTTTTATGATACCGGTGCTTAAACTAAAACCGCGCACAAAGTCTTCCATGTGGCCTGGCGTCACCATCATAACCGCCTGACTGATCCCGTTATAACTGATCGCCAATGCAGATTCGTTTGCCAGAGGTGCATCCACCACCATGCTATAGCCCGTAAGCTCGCGATAGCTCATGGCCTTGGGCTGTGGAGGCGCTTGATTAAAATCAGGCAGTTCAATATAGGATTGAGTTATACATCTCATAAAATCACCCGGAAAGACGGTCAGCTTGACGATATCGACTCAGACTGAAAACGCCACTGACTAAACAAATATCACTGATTAAACAAATGTTTTGCTTCAGCAAAACACTGATCAGTGAGTGCCGAATAAGGTTCTTGTTTTCGCTTAAGTAGACCCAGAGGCGAATGCACCACTGCTTTTTCTATCGGTACGATACGCAGTTGTTCATTGAGCTCTTCCAATCCAGAGTTAAGCGGCATAACAGCACAGCACAAGCCACTGGTAACGGCTTGGATCAAGTGAAACGTAGAGTTACTTTCAATCAAAGTCTGCGGAACTAAGCCTTTACTGCCGAAACTCAGATCAATCGAATGACGATAATGCATGCCTTTAGACAAAAGCCCCAAAGGAATGCTATTCAGTGATTCCCATAAGACTTCCGACTCAGCAAAATCAAAAAATCGGTTGTCATACAGAATGCCTAAATCCGTCGAGTTCATTTCTATCACGTCAAAATAAGCCGTATTGATCTGGTCGGTGTAGCACATACCTAAATCAAGTTGGTTACGATTGAGCTGGTCTATGATCTGCTCTGATGTCATCGACAAAATTTGAAAACGAAGTTCAGGGAATTTTTCTGCTAACGGCTTAATTAACTGCATCGGGTTTTGGCTGGCTAAAGGCACCATGCCAACTCTTAGCGAGCCGACCAGTTGACCACGGCAGTTAGCCGCTTCAGCTTGTAAACCATCATGAGCCGCTAAAACTGTCTTTGCCCAAGCCAATATACGTTCGCCCGCTTCTGTAAACCCTTCAAAACGTTGACTTCTTGAAATCAATTCGAGGTCTAACTCTTCTTCTAAACGCCTTATCCTCATCGACAACGTAGGCTGAGTAATATGGCAAAGTGTCGCAGCCTGACCAAAGTGTTTCGTTTGATCTAAAGCGATTAAATACTTAAGTTGTTTTATATCCATGAATGATTAGTAAAACCTTGAAATGAAGCGTCGTCTTCGCGTTCGTCGTACATTCGCTGTTCTCTGTGATTGAAAAGAGCTATCACGGGAGAATCAGCTATACCAAGGCCGCTCGACGAATCTCTCATAAAATAGAACTCACATCGCACTGGCTAATAAATTCTATTTATCACTGTAACAAGTCTATTTATCACTGTGACAAAAGCGATACTTTCAATATTTACTCTCCATGATAGATTCTATTTATCACTTAGTCGGCAATATCAATTGGACGCACAGCCCATTAACGACATAACCTTTGATTTAGATCATGGCAAAATATCAGCCAGTCTATTTCTGAATATTCAAAGCAGTAAACAGGTATCGACATCAAATAATCAAAACCGTTTTACTCCCGCCTTATTTTTATAACGCGCCTGTTTTTACCGGTTCCCTTGTTTACTGCCGTTCCCACGTGTGAGGAGTGCAGTTGTGAGCCAAAAAGAACAGATAAAAAAATATAAAGGTCCTGCTGGTGGTTGGGGGGCGTTAAAAGCCGTCACTAAGAGTTGGTGGGGCAGCGAAAACGCCATCAAAAACATTCGAACAATGCTTAAAACGAATCAAAACGGTGGTTTTGATTGCCCGGGATGCGCATGGGGTGAATCCCCACAAGGCAGTAAAGTGAACTTCTGTGAGAACGGTGCAAAAGCCGTGAACTGGGAAGCCACAAATCGATTTGTGGATCCTGATTTTTTCGCTGAACACAGCGTAACGTCCTTGTCATCACAAACAGATTACTGGCTGGAATACCAAGGCCGAATAACCCATCCGATGAAGTACGACGCTGCATCCGACCACTACATTCCTATCGCGTGGGACGAAGCATTTTCGCTGGTCGCCAAGCATTTGAAGCAACTCGACTCACCACATCAAGCTGAATTTTACACCTCGGGTCGAGCCAGTAATGAAGCGGCGTTCTTATACCAACTCTTCGTCCGTGCGTTTGGAACAAATAATTTCCCAGACTGTTCAAACATGTGCCACGAAGCCAGTGCAATTGGCATGAAAGATACGGTAGGTGTAGGTAAAGGAACCGTGATTTTTGACGACTTTGAAAAAGCAGACGCGATCTTTGTGCTCGGGCAAAACCCAGGCACGAACCACCCCCGCATGCTTGAACCATTGCGTGAAGCGGTAAAACGCGGTGCGCAGGTGATCTGTTTCAATCCATTGAAAGAACGTGGACTTGAACGCTTCCAAAATCCTCAAGTTCCGGTTGAAATGTTAAGCAATGGTTCAAAGCCAACCAATACCGCTTATTTAAGACCTGCATTAGGTGGCGATATGGCGGTCTTTCGTGGAATGGCTAAATATTTGCTGCAATGGGAACGAGATGCGCTCGCAACCGAAGGAAAGGCCATATTTGATCGTCAATTCATCAGCGAACACACCACAGGTATTGAAGAATACTTAGCAGAAGTTGATGCGACGACATGGGAACATATCGCTGAACAATCGGGGTTAGCTTTAAGCGAAATAGAAATGGTCGCTGACATGTACCGTCGTTCAGAAAAAGTGATCATGTGTTGGGCTATGGGGCTAACACAACATCGTCATTCAGTACAAACCATCAAAGAAGTAGCCAATGTGCAATTGTTGCGCGGCAACGTCGGTAAGCCGGGTGCTGGGCTATCACCTGTTCGGGGACATAGTAATGTCCAAGGCGATCGTACGATGGGTATCGATGAAAAACCCTCAGACCAATTGCTTGATAGCATAGAACGCCGCTTTAACTTCAATGTCCCACGTGATGTAGGCCACAACACCATACAAGCGATTAAAGCGATGGAAGAAAAACGCTCTAAAGTCTTTATTGGTTTAGGTGGTAATTTTGCGCAAGCCACACCCGATACTCCTCGCACGCATCTGGCGATGAAAAATTGTGACCTAACCGTTCATATCTCAACCAAACTCAATCGCTCTCACCTTGTTACCGGTCAAGATGCCCTGATTCTGCCATGTTTGGGACGTACGGAAATCGATACACAAGCTAATGGGCCGCAAGGCATCACCGTCGAAGATACCTTCAGCATGGTTCACATCTCTTACGGACAGCTCGAACCTCGATCAGAGCATTTACGTTCTGAACCAGCCATTGTCGCGGGTATAGCCAATGCCACACTGGGCAGCCATCCAATCGATTGGAATTGGGTCATTCAAGATTATGGGCATATTCGAGATCTCATTGCAGATACGATTCCGGGCTTTACTGACTTCAATCAGAAACTGGAAAATCCGGGTGGGTTTCATTTAGTCAATCCGGCCGCAAATCGTCAGTGGAACACCCTCAGCGGCAAAGCGCAATTTGGTTCCAACGAACTGCCAAAACAACTGATTAATGAAGCGGTGTTGCAGGGTGATAATAAACCCGACCTGATCTTGCAAACCATGCGTTCCCATGACCAATACAACACCACGTTATATGGCTTGAATGATCGTTACCGAGGTGTCTTTGGTATGCGCGAAGTTTTGTTTATCAATGAAACTGATATATTGAAGCTCGGTTTTAACCCGGGTGACAAGGTCGATATGGTGTCGCTTTGGGAAGATGGTGTGACGAGAAAAGTGAAAGGGTTTACCTTGGTGGCTTATGACGTTCCACAGGGTCAGGCGGCGGCTTACTATCCTGAAACCAACCCTCTGGTTCCTTTAGACAGCTATGGTGAACGAACCTTTACCCCTACCTCGAAATTTATCGCCATCAGATTAGAGAAATCAATCTCTGACGCCATTCCCCTTTCAACCGTCAGCTAACTCTCAATAGACAACTGAAAGTAAAAATCCACCTGTTTTGGCTGGTGGATTTTAATATTGACGCTGGCCAGTATAAAGATAGCCCGCTGAACATGTTTATTTAAATCATCTACTTTTCTGTGCCTTTCATGCACTTTAAATTGGAAAGATAGACTCCCGTTCAAACCCTAAAGAACACGGTCACAAACTCGCTACATCACAGAAACATAACCACAACCGGAGTGTGGTCACACAATTCGTTATACCCCATAGGGAGTAGATGTTCTTCCCGTTAAAGTATGCGCGTCATTATAAATAATAAAAACCGACTACCCTATGCGCTCAACAATCACCGTCAAAATCCTAGTGGCTCTTGCCATCGTATTCACATTCCTGCTCGTAATATCGACGTATTTTCAATACTCACAACAAAAACAACTGGTTAACTCAGTATTGAGTGAACAACTTCATGATAAAGCCAGCAACTATTTCGATAGCCTCAATATGATGATGCTCACCGGCACGATGGCGCAAAAAGAAACGTTACGTCAAAAAGCATTAGCTCAAGAAGGGATTGAAAACGTACGAGTACTACGTGCTGATGCAGTCAGTAAGCTCTACGGGCCGGGTAACGAGAATCAGAAACCGGTTGATGATATTGATAAACGGGCACTGGCAGGTGAAACCATTATTGAGCCTTTCTCTGCCGAATGGGGTAAAGGCTTGGTTATCGCCCTACCGATGAAGTCGAGTGAAAACTACCGTGGAACCAATTGTGTCGCTTGCCATATGGCACCTGAAGGTGAAGTCCTTGGCGCAATACGCCTTGAATACAACCTAAACCATGTCAATTCATTGATTAACACTCAAACCATGGCCGCGATTGGCATTATGGCGGTGATTTCCTTCGTTGGTTTTGTACTGACGATGGGATTAATTCGTAAAATTATTGTTCGCCCTCTCCAGCAGACTTCAAACTTCATGACACAAGTCAGCAAAGATAAAAATCTATCCACTCGACTACCTGAACAAAGTAACGATGAAATAGGTACTTTAGCGAGTTCTATAAACTCTTTTATGGGGACGGTTTCAGACAGCTTAATCAAAGTACAAGACACCTCGCATAAGCTCAATGCTTCTGCCAATCAGTTGACCAGTGTTGCCCAAATCACAGAACAAGCCGCCAGCGATCAACAGAACGAAACCGCTGAAGTTCAACACAATGTGGAAGGGATACAAGCGCAACAAGTTAACGTAGAGCAAGCAACGTCAACAGCATCCGAGTTGATCAATCACACCGCCGATGTCGCGTGTAAGAGTGCCAATCAAGCACACGGTGCGAGCAGCGAAATTAAAAACTTGGTGACCAGTATTGAAGAGGTGAAACACAAAATACTCACGCTCAATGAACAAACGGGCGAAGTGTCCTCTATATTGAGTGTTATTCGTGGCATTGCTGAACAAACCAATTTATTGGCGCTCAATGCTGCGATCGAAGCGGCACGAGCAGGAGAGCAAGGTCGAGGTTTTGCTGTCGTTGCCGATGAAGTTCGCAACCTCGCCTCACGAACGGCTGAAGCTACGGGTAATATTGAATCGATCATTCGCCAATTCCAACAAGGCAGCGAGGAGTCTCTGACTTCTGCTGACCGTGTTTGTGCGCAAGCTCATCAAAGCTCAACAGATATTGATGCTCTGTCTCACGATATGAACGGAGTGGTCGAAGAGATGAAACAAGTGCTCGCTCATGCTCAAAATATTCAACAGCAAACACAATCCACAACACTCGCGACCAAAGATGTTCAACACAAAGTCGAAACCATTACTTCTCATGCCAATGATACCTCGCAGTCGGCAGGAGAAACACGCGGGATCAGTAACGATTTAGAAGAGCTGTCTGATCATCTCGAGTCACTGATTAATCAATTCACGCTCGCCAACACTGGAAACCGTAAAAATTAGTATTCAATTGAGACTAAAGAGACAATTTTTGGTGTGACAAAGTAGAAAATAGAGCAAAAAATCAGCCCTTATTGGCTTTTATCCTCGATAGACAAAATATTTCTTTCGCCGAGCAAGAATAAAGGTTGAAGCTGTCTGTATGACAGGTAATATGTTCAATCGATTTAAAAAGTTTATACAACTCAATGTTTCGGCTAATTATTGTTCAAATAACGGTTTATTTGCTGCAATGCTAGAGACTTTGAGTTGAATTTGTCCCTCAATGGAGAATGAAATCAACATGACTTACGCGCCTGTAACAGACGTACTTGGCGGCAAGCTAGCAGTAGACAGTGAAGTAACTGTTCGCGGCTGGATCCGTTCACGTCGTGATTCCAAAGCTGGAATCTCTTTCCTTGCCATTTATGACGGCTCTTGTTTCGACCCGATTCAGGCCGTGGTTCCTAATAATCTTAATAATTACGAAGACGAAGTATTAAAGCTAACTACTGGCTGCTCTGTTGAAGTAACAGGTAAGATTGTTGAGTCTCCTGCGAAAGGTCAAGACTTCGAACTAGCAGCAACTGACGTTAAAGTTGTAGGCTGGGTTGAAGACGCTGACACTTACCCAATGGCTAAGACACGTCACTCTATCGAATACCTTCGTGAGGTTGCTCACCTACGCCCACGTACAAACGTGATCGGCGCAGTAGCACGTGTACGTAACTGTTTATCTCAAGCGATTCACCGTTTCTACCACGAGCAAGGTTTCTTCTGGACTTCAGCTCCGCTTATCACTGCATCTGATGCAGAAGGCGCTGGTGAAATGTTCCGTGTATCTACGCTAGACATGGAAAACCTACCTCGCACTGACGAAGGCAAAGTTGACTTCAACGAAGATTTCTTCGGTAAAGAAACTTTCCTTACAGTATCTGGCCAACTTAATGCTGAAGCTTACGCTTGTGCACTAAGCAAGGTTTACACGTTCGGTCCTACGTTCCGTGCTGAAAACTCAAACACAAGCCGCCACCTAGCTGAGTTCTGGATGGTTGAGCCTGAAGTTGCGTTTGCAGACCTTGACGATGTAGCGAAACTGGCTGAAGACATGCTTAAGTACGTTTTCGCGGCTGTTCTTGAAGAGCGCCGCGACGATCTTGAGTTCTTCGCTTCTCGCATCGACAAGCAAGCAATCACTCGTCTAGAGCAATTCGTAGACGCTGATTTCGCACAAGTTGACTACACTGACGCAATCCAAATCCTACTAGATTCTGGTAAGAAATTTGAATTCGACGTTGAGTGGGGCATCGACATGTCTTCTGAGCATGAGCGTTACCTAGCTGAAGAGCACTTTAAAGCGCCTGTTATCGTTAAGAACTACCCGAAAGACATTAAAGCTTTCTACATGCGCTTAAACGACGACGGCAAAACAGTTGCAGCAATGGACGTACTTGCACCAGGCATCGGTGAAATCATCGGTGGTGCACAACGTGAAGAGCGACTAGACATTCTAGACGAGCGCATGATTGGTATGGGTATCGACCCTGAGCACATGAGCTGGTACCGCGACCTACGTAAATACGGCACAGTGCCTCACGCTGGCTTCGGTCTTGGCTTTGAGCGTCTAGTATCTTACGTAACAGGTATGGGCAACGTTCGTGACGTTATCCCGTTCCCACGTACACCACGCTCTGCGAACTTCTAATTCGAACCTTAGTCGAATTTAAAAGTTAAGAACAAATAAAAACCTCCGCATTTGCGGAGGTTTTTTTATATTCGGAATAAGATGAGGTGACGGATACTTCTACGTACCACCAGCTGAAACTAATGATTCAAAGGCTAGTCGACATCTTGGTCGATAGCGTATTTTATCGCGAGACCGCAGATTGCCATCATAACGAATGGGATTGCGGCAGTGGTGTATTCTGCCCAAGCCATATCAGCGAATGCTTTTGCCAGTAATACGTGGCCGAGGATTAACAGAAGTGCACACACAATAGCAACGATAATCAACTTAACTTCGTTACCCATAGTCATTTTCAACATAACGGTATCTCCAATATTTGGTCTATCGTTATTGAACCACAACTATCTGGTCAATTAGGCGTACAGTTACGCCGGAAACAATCCGTACAGTTGCAATCATTGTCTTTTTTATGAGTGACTTAAGGTTTTATGAACAACTTCGACTTTTACTCTCTCACAGTTAAATGAGATAAGCCGTTAGAGAATCTGTTTTAAGAGTGCATCAGTTGATGCGCGAGTTTGCCAAGTAGGATCAGCGCTTGCTCTTTCTCTGCTGTGAGTTCATAAGAGAAGTTCAATCGAATCGCGTTGTCTACTCTGCCCTGCTCACTAAATAAATCGCCAGATGCAACACTAATACCTTGAGCAATCGCTAATTGATGGAATTGTTGGCTATCGAAGTGAGGAGAGAAACGTACCCACACGAAGTAACCACCAGCAGGCTCTTCAATCTCGATAGATTGGGGGAAGTATTGCTTGATAGCGCTAATAAACTTTTCTTTCCTGACCAAGAGGTTTTTACGCAATTTACGAAGGTGATTATCGTAGCTTTCATGAGTGAGAAAGTGTGCGACCCCAAGCTGAACAGGAGCACTGCTCGATAAGGTAGAAAGAAGCTGAAGCTTTTGAATGGCATCATTAAAACGAGAACTCACTACCCAACCAACACGATAGCCAGGACATAAGCTCTTAGAGTAAGAGCCGCATAGCAACACTGAGTCTGTCTTATCAAAGGCTTTTAACGGTTTAGGTTTATACCCTTCGAAATAAAGGTCGCCGTAAACATCATCTTCGATAATATAAGTTTTGTATTGTTCAGTAATCTCTACAACGCGGCGCTTTACCTCTTCAGATAGGCTCGTTCCTGTTGGATTTTGAAAAGTCGTCATCAACCAGCACGCTTTCACGTCTTGGTTTTTTAGGGCATTTTCAAACTGTTCAATATTCAATCCATTGATTGGGCAAACATCGACTTCAATCGGGTTAAGCCCTAACCTTTCTACCGCCTGTAACGCGCCATAGAATGCAGGAGACTCTATCACAACGTAGTCACCCGGCTTGGTTACAGTTTGAAGGCTCAAGTTAAGTGCTTCCATTGCACCAGACGTAATCACGATGTCTTGATGATTTACCGTAATACCTTGCTGCAAATAGCGCTGAGCGATTTGTCTTCTAAGTGACTCACTGCCCGGTGGTAGATTATTGATGACACTGGCACCGGTCATTTTTCGTCCGGCACTCGCAAGATTTCGAGTTAAAGTCGGTAAAGGGAACAAGTCTGGGTCTGGAAAGGCAGAACCAAAAGGGATCACACCTTCGGCCGAGCTGGATTTTAAGAAATCAAACAAACGATCATTGATGGCTTTCTTTTCGCGAACTGGTGCTAATTGATGCTCAACCCCATCGACTTTAGGCGCAACAAAATACCCCGATTGAGGCTTAGCGATGATCCACCCTTCGCTTTCGAGCAATTGATAAGCCTGTAGAACAGTACTATTACTGACGTTGTAATTGCGACAACTCATGCGTACCGAAGGGATCTTCTCACCGGATCGCCACGTGTTGTTAGCGATCTGAGTTCGAATATCCTTTGCAAGCTCTTCATAACGCGCCATCTAATTGTACTACCTAGAGAAATTCTAATAAGCCGGAGATTTTATCACTAACGTTAATAACTATTGCTGCTATCCATATGAATGAGCCTAATTTCTATAATAGTGTGAATCAGTTCACAGATAACTTTGTAAGCTTTGCTAAGTTTGTAACCAAGGCGGGAGCCAAGTTCGTTCTACGCCTCTATAATTTGATGTAACCCAAAAAACATGCGAGATAACAATGAAAAAAATAGAAGCAGACCAGTTAAGTTATAAAGGAGAGTCAAACGGTGTTCATAGTTGGACAACACCAAGTGGCCAGCCATATTACTGGCACCCAGACTGGCTACATATTGCTGAAGATGCGACGGGCTCACATCCAAAGCAAAAAATCGATGTAGATCAAGACCAAGCACCAAACGAGAAACACGCGGTATCTGCTATCTTGAAGCACCTGAACCAATGGGCAGCAGACAAGCTTGCGTCTCACCCCGACATTGAAACCAGCTCTATTGAAGCTGAAATCAATCTGAAAAAGTAATTTGATTTAAAGTAAGTAGCGACCTCAATTACTCGCGACTTTGCTCAAATATATCGACTGAATAGCCTCGAACCTCATTGAGGCTATTCATGTATCTTCATAGTAACGCTGCAATAACCTCCATCCAGTTAACAAATCACTCACGCAATCCACTTTCTTGTATCAATCAACGAAAGCTATCGATAGAATTCTCGGTCTTATTCACATTGGCTATACATACAACTCGCAACCCCAAGCTCGTGAATCAATATCAGACTTACGTAAAACAAAAAGAGTTTCTTAAATCGGGCAAAAAACCTGAGAAACCGGTGTTAATTACGTGAACCTAAAAAGAACTGAACCAAGGCTTATCGATGGATACTTCAAACTATAATCAATCGCTAACTACCCAGTTATACGTTGTCGCTGGCGTGCTTTTTGGCACCTACGGCAGTCGGGTATGCCCTATGCTTGAAACCCTAACAACTTTGGAAATTTTCACTCAAGTCAGTATCGTTTTTGTCTTGGTTTGGCTAACTCGCCATTTCCTATTAGCGAAACACGCATTAGTTGAACAAGGTCGATTCGCACAGCTCGACACTTTGCTCTTTTTTGCTGCGAGTGTCCCTTTCGCGCTTTACTACAACCTAAGCTACGACTTCACCATCGATAGTAATTTGAAGGTGCTATTCGGTATGACCCTGTTTGGCTTCTTTACTGGAACCATTCTCCAACTGAACGCCAAGTTGACTCAAATGGATAAAATGGAAGCGTCTGGAGAGTTTGATTTTCAACTGATTGGCGAGCGAAGCTCTTTAGTTAAACAGATGATTGGTTTGGTCATCGTGCTTCTTATCACCCTTACCACAATGTTAACGATGGTTGCGGTCAAAGACACCTTCTGGTTAGAGAACAACCCAGAGCGACTATTGGATGGCTCTGGCAAGATCAGCGTGATCAAAGAGTTCATCTATTTGGCTGTAGTACTTGGCGGATACGCGATAACCATCATGGCGCTATGGAGCAGGCTCGTTAAGCGTATTCTCCTTAGCCAAGAGTGCGCATTAAATAAAGTAACCCTAGGTGAATCTGGCGTGCGTCTACCTATTTTCGGCTATAACGAGCTTGGCTCAATGGCATCAATGACCAATACCATGCTTGATAGCCTCGAAACAGCACAAAACGAAGTCAAAACTACCCGTGATGTTGCGATCGTAAGCTTGTCTGCGTTGGCAGAATCTCGAGACAATGAAACCGGTGCTCACATTCTGAGAACCCAAGAATACGTCAAGGTGCTCGCACAAGAGCTAAGCAAGTCTGAAGCACACGCGACGTTATTAACACCAAACTACATCGAGCTTCTCTACAAATCGGCTCCGCTGCATGATGTAGGTAAAGTCGGTGTTCCTGACAGTGTCCTACTGAAACCGGGCAAATTGACCGACGAAGAGTTTGAGATAATGAAAGGTCACCCGGCTATCGGTGCTGAAGCCTTGTCTATTGCAGAAAAACAATTAGGAAGTAGCTCTTTCTTAAGGGTTGCGAAAGAGATATCTCTGACTCACCACGAGAAATGGAACGGCAGCGGTTATCCAAACCAATTGGCCGGTGAAGATATTCCAATCTCGGGTCGTTTAATGGCTTTAGCGGATGTTTATGATGCATTGATTTCAAAACGTGTCTACAAGCCAGCCTTTACTCATGAGCAAGCCAAGCAAATCATTTTGGAAGGCAATGGTTCTCATTTTGATCCTCAAGTCGTACAAGCTTTCTTAGCCGTTGAGCATCAGTTTGTTAAGATCGCTGCCACCTATAAAGATAGAAAAAATGTAGTGAGTGAACTTGAGCGAGAAAGCTTCATTACACAGCCTGCATAATCCTTTCAAAAAGCACTAACTTCTTACACCCTATAGGTTAATCCGTAGGGTGTTTTGTTATCAAATACCCTCTTTAGTCAATTAATCTGATTGAAATGGATTTTTTTTGTTCTTTCTGTTCACTTCGTATTGTCTTAAAAATTCCATACAGGTATAACTACCCATAGATACTATCCCCTCTCAATTGACATGGATGAAGATTATGTTTGAAAAAGTGTTAGCAGCTCCCGCCGATCCTATTCTCGGCCTTACTGAAGAATTTAAAAAAGACTCTCGTGAAGAGAAAATTAACCTTGGTGTTGGCATCTACAAAAATGAAGATGGTCAAACGCCAGTACTTAAAACAGTAAAGAAAGCAGAAGCTGCACTTCTTGAAAACGAAAAAACCAAATCTTACTTAACGATTGAAGGTACCGCTGAATACGGTCTAGCGGTTCAGAAACTGCTTTTCGGTTCAGATGCAGAGATCGTAACATCTCAACGCGCTAAAACAGCACAAGCTCCAGGTGGTACAGGTGCACTTCGCGTAGCGGGTGAATTCATCAAGCGCCAACTGGGTGACGTGAAAATCTGGATCAGTAACCCAACTTGGGCTAACCATAACGGCGTTTTCGCTGCTGCCGGTATCGAAACAGCTCAATACAGCTACTACAACGCTGAAACAAAAGACAAAGACTTCGCAGGCATGGTTGCTGACCTAGAGAAAGCTTCTGAAGGCGATATCGTTCTTCTTCACGGCTGCTGTCATAACCCAACAGGTATCGACCCAACAACTGACGAGTGGGAAGTACTGGCTAAGCTAGTTGCTGAGAAGAAACTGCTACCTCTATTCGATTTTGCTTACCAAGGTTTTGCAAAAGGTGTTGAAGAAGACGCAGCTGGCCTACGTATTTTTGCTCAATACAACAAAGAAATTCTTGTTGCTAGCTCGTTCTCTAAGAACTTCGGCTTGTACAACGAGCGTGTGGGTGCATTCACTCTGGTTGCTGAATCTGCAGACGTAGCAACAACAGCATTCTCTCAAGTTAAGAGCATCATCCGCTCTATCTACTCTAACCCACCAGCGCACGGCAGTGCTGTCGTTACTCACATCCTTGGTGATGCTGATCTACGTGCTGAATGGGAAGCAGAAGTAGCTGAAATGCGCGACCGTATCCAAGAGATGCGTGAACTGTTTGTAACGACACTGAAATCTGAAGGTGTAGACGCAGACTTCACATTCATCGAGCGCCAAAACGGCATGTTCTCGTTCTCTGGTTTAAGCAAAGAGCAAGTAACTCGCCTGAAAGATGAATTCGCTATCTACATTGTTGGTTCTGGCCGTATCAGTGTTGCTGGCATGACTAAGTCAAACATGGGTCCTCTATGTAAAGGTCTTGCTGCGGTTCTTTAATCGTAAAACGAAACCTGTATTTGTAGGCCTATAGATATGCAAAAGCCAGCGACTAAGCTGGCTTTTTTGTGTCTGTCTTCTTTGTATATGAGCGGTTAAGACTAGTCTTTGCGTTATTAACGCTTAGTCTCTGCGTACTAACGCTTAGCCTCTGCGTTACTGGTTAGTACTCTAGAAAGAACTCTACACCTAGCTCGTTAGTGCGCTCACTGCGAATCTTACCTTCGCCATCTCTGTGCTGATAAGAGCCACCAATCGCAAACTTGTTGGTCACGAGATAACGTAAACCCACGTGGTAAATTTCTTCATCAAACAGGTCACTTCGGTTCACTTGCACACTGCCGTTAGCAATCCAACGTTTCGCAAAACCATAGTTGAGTTCAGCTTTGATCCCTTGAATAAACTCCGTGTCTGAAGATTCAGTTCGGTTAGTATCGTTATCTTCAACTTCACCCTTAGTTACACCAAGTAGATAGTAAGCTACCACATCTAGATCTTTCTTAATGCTGTAGCGGTAACCCACACCCGGCATTAGGGTATCAATTCGAGTTGTGGTGTCATGTGGGTGGATGAAGCGTGCGCTATAGTCTCCTAGCAACAACCAATCATCCGTCATGGCGTAACTGACACCTAATCCATACGACGAAGCGTTATTATTACCACCAGCGTCTTCATTCAAACTGCCCGAATGAGCAGTGGCGTATATATGGTCATAATCAAGAATATCCACAACGTCAGTGGCCGCCCACAAACTTGGAGAAAACATAAAAACTGCAGATACCAAACTAAGCTTCCACTTCGACATTCCTATCATCCTTCAACTGTCACTCCATTAATTGAAAGGTTAGTCTATCCATAAGACTTTAAAAAGGTTTTAGCTCACAGATTGATTTGTGACGGCAAAATATTATCAAATGTTGTACCATGAAATCATACAAACTAATGGATGATCATTATGGATGCTGAGTTATTAGAGATTCAAAACTTTCTGGCACAATACCCCCCTTTCACTGAACTCCCTGAGGAGATGTTGGTGAAAGTGACCAGTAGCGTGGAAATTTCTTATTACCGCCAAGATACGCCTATCATTCACTTTGGTGACCAGATTAATGATCTTTACATTGTTCGAAGCGGCGAAGTGGAAGTTTATCGTCGTAAAGGTGAGCTCTATAACCGTTTAGATGAAGGCCACTTATTCGGCCAAATGGGACTACTCACCAACAACAAAGTTCGCTTCCCTGTTAAGGCAACAGAAGACACCCTGCTCTACTGTATCCCTGAGCCTATTTTCCAAGAACTCTACGACAACTATGATTCATTCGCTGACTTTGTCGAAGTAGAAGATAACGCGCGACTGCGTCAGGCTAACTTAGACAGCAACGACGCCAACGATCTAACGACATCCAAGGTTAAAACACTGCTCACCAGTGAAGCTCCGATGATCGAGAAAACGCGTACGATTCAGCAAGCTGCCACCATGATGGCCGAAGATAACGTCTCTTCCCTACTGATTATCGACCCAGATATCGTTGAAGACGAAGAGGACGATTCGACACCCGTTATCGGTATTATTACCGATCGTGATTTATGTACGCGTGTACTTGCTGAAGGTCTCGATCCATCGGATGAAGTCTCTAGCGTAATGACACCAGAGGTTATCTCACTCGACCATAATGCCTATGTATACGAAGCTATGATGACCATGCTTCGCTACAACGTGCATCACCTACCAGTACTAAAAGATAAGAAGCCGATTGGTATTATCGAAGCGACCGATATCGTACGTTACGAGTCTCAGAACTCGCTGTTATTGGTAAGCAGCATCTTCCAGCAACAAAGTATCGAAGACCTGAAAGTGCTTTCCGAACAAGTGAAAGACAGCTTTGTACGTTTGGTTAATGAAGATGCCAATGCCCACATGGTGGGTACTGCAATGTCGGTAATCGGACGCAGCTTTAAACAACGTATTATCGAACTAGGTGAAGAGAAACTCGGTAAAGCGCCAATTCCGTATTGTTTCCTTGCTCTTGGTTCTATGGGACGTGACGAACAGTTGCTGGTCACAGACCAAGATAACGCCATCATTCTTGATGACACCTACGACGAGAAAAAGCACGGCAAGTACTTTGAAGAACTTTCAAAGTTCATTTGTGACGGCTTAGACCAGTGTGGTTATGTTTACTGTACTGGTGACATCATGGCGACAAACCCTACTTGGCGCATGACACGTCGACAATGGGAAGAGTGCTTTGCCGATTGGATTGATGATCCAAACCCGAAAGCACTGCTGAACGCCTCTATCTTCTTTGATTTAGATGGTGTGTATGGACGCTTGAAATGGGCTGAGCAATTGAATAGCTTTATTGTTCGACGTGCACGTAAGAACAATCGCTTCTTGGCGTGTCTTGCTCGTAACGCGCTCAACCGCACACCGCCTCTGGGCTTCTTCAAAGATTTCGTAATGGAGAAAGATGGCCGTCATAACAACTCAATCAACCTGAAACGTCGTGGCACCGCACCACTCGCAGACTTGATTCGTGTTCACTCTTTAGCGGTAGCTTCTCGTTCGAAAAACTCATTTGAACGTTTGGACGATATTATCGATGCCGGTATTTTGCCTAAAGGCAGAGCGCAGGATTTGAAAGACGCCATGGAGTTCATCTCTTTGGTTCGTATTCGTCACCAAGCGCACGATGTTGATAACAATATCGAGCCTGATAACAACATTGAACCAGAGAACTTATCTGACTTCGAACGACGCAATCTAAAGGACGCATTCCAAATTTTAAGTAATGCGCAAAACTTCCTTAAGTTCCGTTATCAAGCTAGCAATAAGTTTAAGTAGGGCTTATGAACAAACTATTCAGATCACCTGCGGTCGATTGGCCATTTAAGTTTGCTCAGAAACTCGAACGCGCGCGAGACGACCGCTTAAAGCACTTTTATAGCCAACCTCTTCCTGCGCCTGATACGCCACTTTCAGAAGTGACCTTCTTGGCTGTCGACTTTGAAACCACGGGGTTAAACCCAAACAAAGACGGCATCATTACCATTGGTTTAGTGCCCTTTACGCTCAATCGCATCTACTTGCGACAAGCCAAACACTGGACGCTAAGACCAAAACAGAAGTTGGAAGAAGAGTCTGTTGTGATTCATGGCATCACTCACAATGACATCATTGATGCGCCAGATCTTAGCGAAGTGCTAGGCGAGATCTTAGAATCAATGGCAGGACATATCCCAGTGGTTCACTATCGTCGTATCGAACGTGACTTCTTGGATAATGCATTGAAGGTGCGACTCGGTGAAGGGATTGAGTTTCCAGTCCTCGATACGCTCGAGATTGAATCTCAAATCCAGAACAAACTGGCTGGCGGCTTGTGGAATAAGCTAAAAGGTAAGAAGCCTGCTTCAGTGAGATTGGGGCAGAGCCGTCGTCGATATCACCTGCCCGACTACACGCCACACCACGCGCTAACCGATGCCATAGCGACCGCAGAGCTACTCCAAGCGCAGATCTCTCATCACTTTGACTCTGAGATGCCTTTGAAGAACTTCTGGCTCTAATTTCCAATTAAGACTGACGTTAAACTGAACGTATAAACATAAAGCCCACTAACTTCCATTAGTGGGCTTTATTGCTTTTTGTCATCAAGGCTTATGATGCTGCTGTAGGACCAACTAAACGCATCTCCCAATCTTCAACTTCGTCCGTTTCAAGACGTCGTGCAACGAGCGCCCCCCAAGATTCGACTAACGGAAGGTCAGCAATCTGACTTAACTCTTCTCTATCAAGGCTGCCCGTAAATACCGAGCCCATGATGCGAGCGAGCGACCAATCTGGGTAAGGTCTTTCACATAGGATAATCTCGTCACCTGCGCCAATTTCGCCTTCTTCCAAGACTCGGAAGTACCAGCCAGTTCGAAGTGTGTCTTGCAGTCTTCTTGCCATATCGTTTTGATCGAATCGTACATTGAGCTTCCAACAAGGCATGCGCCCCTGTGAGACTTCCAATAGAGTTGATCCAATACGAACCTTATCTTTCAAGCAAATGGATTGTTCTGTAATACCGATTGAGCTTAGGTTCTCGCCAAATGCGCCTGCAGATTGGAAGATGTCTTTGTCGCCCAGTTCTTGCTGCCAAACTGGGTAGTGCTCGCTCGGGTAGATATGAAGAGCTTTTTGAATGCCGCCATGAAAGCGAGGATCACCTTGTTCATCATTGGTAAAACCCAGCTCTGTGGCGTGCTGGCGCTCCGACAAAACCTGCTTATCAATGGCACTGTTTGCACCGTGCGCAAAAGTAACGGTTTTGCCAACCAATACACTATTTACTACGCCTAACTTCTTCATATCTCTTCCTTCTTACCTGAAACTTATTTGCTTTGTTATACAAGCTAAAGCCAACTTATTGCTCGCCCAGTGATTCAAATACTGGAATCGCCGCCAGTACTTCCATGGTGTGTTCTGTGCTTTTTAAGTAACGTGTTTCGCTGTCGGAAACCAATACATGACGCTGATAACCTTCAGTTTTCGGAAACTTAGTTAACACGGTTTCGAGCGATATTTCGCACTTGCTTTGGTTAATGCCTTCAATATCAACTTTGAATAGTAGTTGGTTTTCTTTCGATATTTCAACTTGATATCGCATACGCGTGCCCTCTCTACTTCATTCACTCTGCCGGGCATGATAGCCTAGTCCCACCACGTCAGAATAGGGACATAAAGACACTTAACCATGCCAGCCCGCCAAATAGATTCTCACTCCGGAATCATCACCTCAAATGAGATGATGGTCGCCAATCCTAATTCACCTGCGTTAGTGAAGACCATCGATATGCCCAAGGGCTACGTCGATGCAATGCACAAACATACGTGGCATCAAGTGATCTTCCCACTCAAAGGCCTATTGCAAACGAAAACCGAGCACTACCAACATCTTGTGCCCCATACTTCTGCTTTGTTTGTGCCTGCAGGGGTTCAACATGAGTCTATCGCATTGAGCCATACGACGTTTGTCGGTATTTACCTTAATCCAGCCTTTGGTATTAAGTATGAGCCTCAAGTACGAACCATTACCCTGACGCCGTTTTTGAATGAGTTATTGCAGGAAATTCGCAGACAGTGCGAAGGATTAGTGAGTGATGAAGAGGTATCGCGATTGCTCTCGGTATTGCACGACACGATCAGATCATGAAAGACAACGTTCAGACCTATCAATTGTTGCTACCCGAAGACCGACGATTGAAGCTTATCTTTGAAGCGCTGACAGAGGCACCAACGTTGGACTTTTCGTTGAAGGAATGGGGAGAGAAAGTCGGTGCATCAGAGCGAACCTTATCGCGCTTATTCTCAAAAGAGTTCAACACGTCATTTCAGTTATGGCGACAACAAATCCGCCTGATTTACTCGTTGTCTTTGTTGGATGAAGAGTTCTCAATCCAAAGTATTGCTTACCAAGTCGGTTATCAAAACGACTCGTCTTACATTAAAGCCTTCAAGGCGTCTTTTGATGTAACGCCACAACAGTTTCGTTTTAATGGTCGAAGAAGGTAATTAGGTCTCTATATTTTCACCTTCTATGGGAAAAAAAAAGAGGAGCCTTAGCTCCTCTTTTCATTGGTAAACATCGAACTCGCTTATTAAGCGTATTTCTCTTCGAAGTCTTTCATGAAGCTAACTAGCGCCTGAACGCCTTCCAGAGACATCGCATTGTAAAGTGAAGCTCTCATTCCACCCACCGCTCGGTGACCTTTTAACGATTTCAGACCAGCAGCATCAGCCAACTCTAAAAACTTAGCATCTAGCTCTGGTTTCGCTAATTGGAATGGCACATTCATTCTTGAACGGTTTGCTGTATGAACGTCGTTTTTGTAGAAAGCAGAACTATCAATCGCATTATATAGCAACGCCGCTTTCTCTTTGTTCACAAGCTCCATCGCTTCAACGCCACCTTGAGCTTTCAGCCACTTGAATACAAGGCCTGATAGGTACCAAGCGTACGTTGGTGGTGTATTGAACATTGAGTCTTTTTCAGCAAGTACTTTGTAGTTAAGAATGCTCGGCAACACGTCGTTTGCAAGTTCTAGTAGATCATCACGTACGATAGCAATGCAGATACCAGCAGGACCAATGTTCTTTTGAGCGCCCGCGTAGATAACACCGTACTGAGAGACATCAATCTGGCGAGATAAGATGTTAGATGACATGTCGGCAACGATAGGCTTATCGGTTTGAGGAAGCTCACTGATTTCGATGCCATCGATGGTTTCATTTGGACAAAAGTGCACGTATGCCGCTTCAGGGTCGATTTTCCAATCTTTAGCTGGAACAACAGCCGCTTTACCATCAATTGATGTCTTGGCATTGAATACATCGATTTCACAGTACTTACTTGCTTCAGTCACTGCACTTTCAGCCCAGTAACCCGCATCAATGTAAGTCGCTTTCGTCGCGTCACCAAGAAGGTTTAGAGGAACAGCAGCGAATTGAGCACGAGCCCCCCCCTGACAGAAAAGAACTTTATAGTTGTCTGGGATGTTCAGAAGATCACGTAGGTCTTGCTCAGACTCATCGGCAACTTGAATAAACTCTTTGCTGCGATGGCTGATTTCCATAACGGAAGTGCCTAAACCATTCCAATCAATGAAGTCCGCTTGTGCTTGTTTCATTACCGGTTTAGGCAGTGCCGCTGGGCCAGCACTAAAGTTGAATACGTTATCTAATGTAAGTTCCATGGGGATGATTGCTCCTGCTAAATAATAACTATGCAAGTAATACCATGTTTTACCCAACATAAAAACAACAAAAGAGGTCTTAAGACCTCTTTTGTTTCGTACCGTACAAAATGTTTAACTTAACCCGTTAGATCGCCCTATCAGTATTAAGCCCGACTCTTTTTATTGAACAAAAGCCGGCATAAGTAGTGCAATTAATGGAATTTCTTGTCCATTTTCAAACACTAGATTTCCATTCTTTAGGTCAGCCGTGATTTCATAACCACTTTCTGTTTGCTTGATCATTTCCATCACGATCAATTCGTCGATACCTTCACGGATGAATGGGTATTCTTCAACGAGCTCATTTGAGAAGCTAGATTGAACATTACCGGTTAATGCAGGAACAATCATTGAAGGGTTGCTGCTGATGTTTTCTGTGCCTTCCGGTACGCTCACCAACCATTTAGATTCAAACTGACCCTTACCTAGTTCTAGCGACATATTGTTCATTGAAAGGTCGAAGCCTTTAGCAAACAGTACGTCGATGAACGGAATGATCTCAGCCACGTCTTCTTGCGTCAAAACAGGATTCGCCTGGTAAATTTCAAAGATTTTCTCAAACGACTGACTGTCCAGTTTCGACATTTCAAAGTCGACATTTAGATTGTTCAACTGGCCTTCATTGGTCTCGATGTTTGCGACATCCAGCTTAAGACTGCTGCTCAAGCGTTTAGTCGCTTCATCTAGATGCGACTCAAAATCGTACTTAGAGTTTTCGATGGTCATGAATGGCTGCATAGCAGAATCTGAAATCAAAAAGCTATCAATAGTAAAGTTCTGTGTACCTAACCAGTAGCCTTTCGCTTGCTGGCCTGAACCAACACCTTTTAGGTTAGATAGAGTCACCTCTTCACCCGTTTCAAAATCAATTTGAACCGATGGGATAGAAAGCTCGTAATCAACCTGCCCTAATACAGTGGCATGGCCAGATAGATTCGACTTCGTGATAGATACCGAGGTACCATTTTCATCCGAACCTTGATGATTGAACTGGCTTAACTCGAAGTTGAAATCAGTGTTGCCGTTTAACTCAGTGCTGGTAGTCAGAGTAAGAGGCAGAATGTCAGTATTCTCAAACGTCGAAATCGCGTTTAAGCTAACCAAACCATGGCTAACCGCACTATTAATGACAAACTCACTAGGTAAGCCATCGAGCGCGAGTTGCTCTTTCAAGTTCTCATCCATCACAGTCACACGAGTGGTTACATTAGAAGAAAGGTAACCTCTATCATATTCCACGATCTCAGCTTGAATGCTTGAATTGTTAAGCTTTGCAACACCATCAGTAATCGCGTTCTGTCCAATTTGCCCAACCGCTAGCGGCCAACAAAGTGCCAATGAGATTGCTCCGCCGATTGCGCCAATTTTTCTTAACTGTTCCATGAGTTCTCTTTCTACACTAGTCTGTTTTTTTTAGTCTAACCCATCAGTAGCAAACAAGAAACATTGAGTTAAATCAGTCTATTGCTCGATACTTCAATTCCCTCAACAAATTAACGGCTAGCTCTCATCCTTACCAAGCGCTTCTTGGTAGGCTAGAAGCGTCGCTACTACTAAGGTTGAGCCGTGAATCAATACGCTGTTATTTGTTTGGACAATAATCCGGTTAGCATAGAAAGAATACGCTCCGAACTGGCTCCGCTGTCTTATGTATTCGACATTTATACTGCCGAGAACTTAGAAGACGCGCATCACGCATTAGAAGATATCCACGACAATCACCAAACCGTCGCCTTGGTGATCTCTCACCATCATTCTGAGTTCAATGGTGTGCAATTTCTGATTGAACTGGAACAACTGCCCCACAGTAATACCGCAAGAACGATATTGGTGAGCGCCTCATCAGATATCCAATCCATCCTAACCGCGGTGAACGAAGGTAGACTCAACCACTGCCTAACCAAACCGGTTCAAGATCAGGTTCTCTTCAAGTCTGCACAGAAAGAGCTGACTTCTTTTGTTATCGAGTACGACCCAGAAAACCTGCTGTCTTACAGTGATGCGTTGGATCAACAGCGTTTATTGAGAGCACACATCGAGCAAAAGATTCATTCGTTCCAATCTGGCTTCATTCATGATTACCACCAGCTTTCTGACAATGCCCTTGCTGAGCGTGTCGTCAGTGCTCTGCAGGATGTCTTTTCAAAAGACGACAAAACCAAGGCCATTCGTGATTATTCACCAGAGCATCTGCTGACGGTTGAGGGCGAAGATAATCGCTTTCTTTGGTTAATTATTGAAGGTGAAGCCGCTCTCTATAAAAAAGATGAACTGGGGCAACAACGCGAAGTTGTGCGTCACTCTAAGGGCAACATTGTCGGAGGGATGTCATTCGTGACGGGTGAACCTTCGTTCTCTACTGCGATCACCCTAACCCAGACACGAGTGATTAAGCTTGATAAAGATAGCTTTGCTCAGGTTATGCATTCCAACGATACCCTGCTGCCGCTATTTACTAACCTGCTGCTACGCCACTTCAATCGCCGTTTGCAACGCAGCATCACCAATAAGATCAAGCTGCAACAAACACTTGAATCGTTAGAGTCTGCACATCAACAATTGATTGAGAAAGAGAAGATGGCGATGTTGGGGCAGCTTGTAGCCGGTGTTGCTCATGAGTTGAACAACCCTATTGCAGCGATCTTACGAAGTATTGAAACCTTGTCTGAACATCTCGACCAGATACTCGAAAACTCATCACTCCCAGAATCGAATAAAGGAACTGAAGTATTGGCACACTCAAAGCTGGCTAAGCCTCTATCCACGGCACAAGAGAGACAGCTCGTTAAACACCTTACATCGACTATCGACGATCGTACGCTAGCCAAAAAAGCGGTGAGGCTAAACCTGAGTCAAGATTCTAAGGTTTTAGATACCTTAAAAGACTCCCCTATTGCGGGCAAAGAACTACTCAACGACTTAGAGCATTACCACTATGTAGGAAACTCTATTCGCTCGATTCAAGTGTGCAGTAAACGCATTGCCGATATGGTGAAAAGCCTAAAAAGCTACGCCCGAGAAGATGATGAAGTGCGTCACTACGCTGATATTCACGAAGGACTTGAAGACACCTTAGTGATCTTTGAAAACAGATTGAAGCATCACCAACTCGAAAAACACTATGACACCGATTTGCCACCTTTATTGTGCCAGTCGCTCGCGTTACAACAAGTGTGGACGAACCTTATCTCTAATGCACTGGATGCGCTTTCAGAGCGAGGAACAGTCTCTATCACCACCTCTCAACAAATAGAGGGAGACGACACTTTTTTAGTGGTGCAAATATCAGACACTGGCCACGGCATCGCCAAAGAAGACATCCACACCATTTTCAATCCAAACTTCACCACCAAAAAAGAAGGCAACTTTGGTTTAGGGATTGGGTTATCCATTTCTCAACAAATCGTTTCGGCTCATCAAGGGTTTATTTTGGTGGAGTCTGAGGTAGGCAGCCATACTCACATGCAAGTGTGGCTTCCGTTCAAACAAGAAGGAGCACCTCATGAATAAGTACCTAATTTTATGTGTCGATGATGAACCTGAAGTTCTCAACAGTGTCCTTCAAGACTTAGCGCCATTTGAAGAAAACTTTATTGTTGAAGGAGCCGAATCGGTCGATGAAGCTAAACAAGTGATTAAAGAAATGGGACAAGATGGTATTAAACTCGCCTTAATCTTGTGTGACCACATCATGCCTGACAAAACGGGTATCGATTTTCTCATCGATCTCAACCAACACGATTCAACGCAGCCAACACGCAAGTTGCTGCTCACCGGCCAAGCCGGACTTGAAGACACCGTAACCGCTATCAATAATGCTGCGCTTGATTTCTATATCTCTAAGCCTTGGCGAGGCGACCAACTCAGAGACACGATTACGAAACAGCTCACCGACTTTGTGATTGCCAATGACAAGCATTTATTAAACTGGACTTCTATTCTAGATACCGAACGCATCCTTACAGCGATGGCGAATAAACGGACTAGTTTTGGCGAATAACGCTTAATTTCAGCTGAATCGCCCGAAAACATGAGATCTCAGTTACAGAGTGATACATAATTTGTTCATTTTTTGGCTAATTGACAAATGATTCGCATTTTTATGGATTACTTTTCCGTGAGTTAGATTAAACTGTCTCAATGTTTATGGTTTGCCTGATTTTTCTCAAACCAAAGGAATTAACACTAATTAAAGGTTTACGGTCGTTATGCGCAAAATTCTACTTACTACCGCTATGCTATTGGCTTCTAGCCCAGCACTAGCTGTTGATGAACAACCACAAGTAATGAGTAACTTTAACTACGATTACTTTGAAGCACGTATCGGTGCTAGCCCAGTAACATTTGGTGGCGCGTTCAGTAAGTCAATTCACCCGAATGCTCACGCTATAGCACGTATCGATTCAGAATTTGAAGGCGATTACGACTCAGCTGTAGGTCTTGGTTTCCACGCTCCATTAAACAACTGGGCTGACCTAACTGGTGAAATGCTAGCGCGTATCGTTCAGCCTGAAAACTCAAGCTCTACTGATATCGGTATGGAAATCAACGTTGGTGTTCGCCAATGGCTTGGTCCACAACTAGAAGTGGGTGGTAAAGGTGGTTACGTTTCAATCGATGACAACGATGATTGGACAGGTTCTGTTTACGCTCGTTTCCACTCTACAGAGCTATTCTCTCTAGGTGCTGAAGCTCGTATCAACGACTTCTACGGTGACCAACTTATGTTCACTGCTCGTTTCAAGTACTAATACTTAGCGAGACAGCTCCCAATGAGCACTTAGTCTTTTAATACTTAATCTTTTAAGAAATGCGACTAAGACAAACAAAAAAACCGAGGACATTCCTCGGTTTTTATTTATTAATAGTAATCTTAAGCATAGAGGGATGACTTCTTTAGTGGCAGCTCTTCAATAATTGCTGCTTGCGTGGTTCTTGCAATAGTTTCCAGTGGATACCATCAATTGCGCCCGCAAATTTCCAAAGTAATTTTAGGTCAACATCATTGCCGTACGCTTCGCGAACCTTGTTAAATACTTCAGGTGCGCCTAACTGCATAAACATTGAAACATCATCAACACCCGCTTTTTTCACCATGCGCTCTAATGTAAGTTGCATGTTTGGAAGATCTCTCAATCTACGGCTAGCTGATGATTTTTTGAAGCTACGTTGTTGAATTGAATTATCGATTGAAGTACGAATAATGCTATCCAATTCAGGGTGTTCGCATGTAAACAGATCAGTAATATCGTAGTAATTTACGGTTGCTGTTGTCTGTTTTTTTACATGACGATACTTTTCACAATCAAGATCCGTCAGTTTCTTATCTAATGACTTTCCACCTCTAATGAATAAACAACCTTCACTCAACAAAGCGAACATAGCGTCATTTTGAAAGAGGCCAATACCTCCAAACATAGAACGTTTTTGATGCTCACCAAATTGATTCACGTAATTAATAAATGCTGTCTCGGTCATATCCGTTGATCCTTAATCAAATTACCCCGATTAGGTTGATCACCAGACAAGCAGCTTTTTTATGCGAAAAATGTTAAATCTATTTTTTATTGTTTAGGTGAATATTATGATTTCGTTTTTCACCTTTAAATAAATGATACTTCGAAAAGAAAAATAAGTCTGGACTTAGTTCACATCAATCAATTGAGTATTCTGGTTTTTCATGATTGACATCACAGTAAAACATCAAAATATGAATGATTTTTGACGATCGCTGATACATCGGTTCAAGTTTTCTAGGGTTATGAGGCCCGATGAGTATTGCCTCACAGCATCACGGCTTGTAAAATAGCTCCACATACATTTTTTACTTTTTATATGAATCATTTATCGTTTTTCTGGCTACCACAAAATAAGGCTCTTCTCTTAAAGGGTCTAGAATCAGAGTTTGCCCAACTTGTTGGCCATTCTATCTCAGCGGGAAAAATAACCCTTCCTCCTATCCCTGAAGTCGTCTTAAAAATTCAAAAATTATGTACCCAAGAAACGACCGGCATTGCCGAAGTTGCTGAGTGCTTACTCGAAGACCCGGGCCTAACCGCTATCGTGATTCGCGTCGCTAACTCTGTGGTATTCAACAGACGAAATATCACCTGTGTCGACATTATGACGGCGGTATCTCGCTTAGGGATATTGAGAGTAAGAGACATCGTTACTGCCCAAGCTATCGAACAACTTAAGCATTCTGTGAATCTAAACCACGAATGTAACCAAGTTTTGGTTCAAAGCGCTTCTATCTCAAAAGAACTTGGCGCAACGATGGTACTGGTCACTAATAGCTTCAAAGAACTGTCCCCTATCGAATATCGCTACCTAGAGCATGAGAAATCTCTACTCGTCGGACTATTAGCCGATATTGGTTTGTTCTGCTTAGTGAGTGAGTACCACCTCTACCTTGAAAATGGCAACTACCTAGACCACGACATCGCTCTGCAAATATTCCAAGGCCAATGCTCTGCAACCAGTAAGCTGGTTCTTAGACGTTGGGGATTCGACAGTGACTTCATTGATGTGTGTAGTAACACCATCAATCAGCAAGAAGAGCGCGAAGTGTCTTACCTTGATATTGCACGAATTGCCAATCACCTTTTGATGTTTAGAAACAAGGATGAAAACATCGATGAGCATGAAGTGGAGCTTAATGTCACGGGTGCCGAAGTTCTTTATAAATTAAGCAACTTGAGTAAAAATGATTTTAATGCAAAGCTAAGCGACGTTATCAACGCTAGCGGCTTCTAAGTCACCGTAAAATTGCTAAGTAGTTGTAATAGTAAGTGAATGTAAAAGGGAAAGCATGTTTACAGGGATGATCTTTATATTTGCGCCACTCGTCGTGGGGTATCTTTTTTCTATATCAAACACCCAGACGTTAGAGTTCATTAACCGCTCGACGTCTAGGCTGATCTACGTAATCCTCTCGCTTATGGGGCTGAGCCTAGCCGCGCTCGATAATTTAGGCAGTAATCTACAGACAATCCTTCTTTATACTGTCACTTTCTTTGTCTGTTTAAGCGTATGCAACCTAATGACGCTGCCAGCAATCGATAAATTACTGCCGCTTAAAACTGACAGCAGCCAGAAAAAGCTCCCCCTGTCTTCAATGGCGATGGAATCGGCAAAGTTGATTCTGGTGGTCGGTTCTGGCCTCGTTGCAGGCTTGGTTCTCCCAATCGGGCTCGATTGGGTCGATACGGCAAGTGAATGGATCCTATTCGTTCTTCTGTTCTTTATTGGCATTCAACTGCGTAATAGCGGATTGACCCTTAGACAAATCTTACTGAACAAACACGGTATGGTGATCGCTCTTACGATTATTGTGACCTCAATGATCGGTGGTGTAATTGCCGCTTACTTACTTGATATTCCCCTCTTCAAAGCCTTGGCGATGTCATCCGGCTTCGGTTGGTATTCCCTCGCAGGCATTCTAATCGGTGACGCTTTTGGCCCTGTTTATGGTGGTGCTTCGTTCATGCTCGAACTACTGAGAGAGTTGGTAGCCCTAGTACTGATCCCGGTGCTGATTCGCAGTTATCCGTGTACTTCTATTGGTTATGCAGGTGCCACCGCGATGGACTTCACTTTGCCTGTGATTCAAACAACAGGGGGAGTTCGATGTGTCCCTATCGCCATCGTCAGCGGGTTTATATTGAGTCTTCTCGTCCCTATTATGATGTTGTTCTTTGTATCTCTTGCTAACTAGATCGCAGGAATAGCGATTGTTTTAGATTAGAATGCATCTCTGAATACCAAAGCCCAAGATACCGATACAGTTACCGAAATAAAAAGAATAAACTTACAAAAGGAACCACTATGAAACGCCTTTGCGTCGCATTACTGCTAGCTTCAACTTCTACTTTCTCTTTTGCAGCAGATTCAATGTCTGAAACAAACCAGTGCCAAGCAACAAAATACGATGCGTACATCGACGCTTCTTTGAATTGGTATGCTGATCTTGCTGCGTTAACCTCTGAGCAATATCCAGAGCTCGAAGAAGTCAGTGAGTGGTTCCTAGAAGGCCGTAAACACCATTTTGAACTCAACCGCGCGGCGGTAAACTACTACTTAGTGAATGATCCAAGCAAAGTTGCGACAGCTCAGTCTGTTGAAGGTTGGTTACAACTAGAACAGCACGATATTAAGACGCTATCAACACGCGATGATGAGCTTGGAAAAATTGCGAAACAGACGTTCGACGACCGTCAATCAACACCTCACGCTCAAAACTACGAGCTACGTTCAGCGTTTGCTGAGCTGCTTAGCCACCCTAAGCAAATCGACACTGCACTACAGCGTTACAACCAGTCGATAGCTAAACTTGAAGCGATCAAGTGTAAATAACCCTTGATTTACTATGCTTTTGTGGGAAGTTGGATTTCATAATTAAGACGGGACATTGTTCCCGTTTTCGTTTAAATTGTCCCGCTCGCGTCAATATAAGAAAAATAACTCGCTTGCTATGGTTACGGAACAAAAAACAGCAGATGTTAGCTTCGACAGTCTTCTACGTATCTTTACAGTACCAGAAGGCCCGGACTCAACACTCACTCAAATCGAAGACAAACTTTCACGAAACCTGAATCAATTCTTACGTGAACATATTGTGGCTGAAGAAAAGCCGCTGCGTGAAATTGAGAAAGATTTTTCAAATGCTCATATCCCAGAGCAGCCTGAGTTTGTTTCTGAACATACTGAGCATCTCCTCGATTCTCTTGTATCTCATTCTGTACATACGTCGTCGCCAAGTTTTATTGGTCACATGACGTCTGCGCTACCCTATTTCCTGATGCCGCTGTCAAAAATCATGATTGCGCTCAATCAGAATCTAGTAAAAATCGAGACCTCAAAAGCTTTCACTCCCCTAGAACGTCAAGTTCTGGGTATGTTACATCGCCTGATTTATCAGGATAGCGACCAGTTTTATTCTCGCTGGATGCACAGTGCCAACCACTCTTTAGGAGCGTTTTGTTCTGGCGGTACCATCGCGAATATTACTGCGCTTTGGGTTGCTCGTAACAATGCACTAAAAGCACAAGGTTCGTTCAAAGGTGTGGAAAAAGAAGGCTTATTTAAAGCCATGAAGCACTACGGCTACGAAGGCCTTGCTATCTTGGTTTCTGAACGTGGTCACTACTCTCTGAAAAAAGCAGCGGATGTCCTTGGTATTGGTCAAGAAGGTCTAGTGTCTGTTAAAACGGATAACGACAACCGCATTTGTACAGACGATCTAAGACTCAAGATTGAACAGCTCAAGCAGAATAAGATAAAGCCTTTCGCTGTCATTGGTGTGGCTGGTACAACCGAAACTGGTAATATCGACCCTCTAAGAGACATTGCAGAAGTCTGTGCCGAATCCGATTGTCATTTCCATGTTGATGCCGCTTGGGGCGGCGCAACGTTGATGTCGAATAATCATCGTCATTTACTTGATGGTATTGAGTTAGCGGATTCTGTCACGATAGATGCACATAAACAGCTCTACATCCCTATGGGTGCGGGTATGGTTTTGTTTAAGAAGCCAGACGCGATGACAGCGATTGAACATCACGCTCAATACATATTGCGTAAGGGTTCGAAAGACCTAGGTAGCCACACTCTAGAAGGCTCTCGTTCTGGTATGGCGATGCTCGTTTATGCTTCGATGCATATCATCAGCCGTCCTGGCTATGAGCTACTGATCGACCAAAGCATCAACAAAGCGCGCTACTTTGCTGACCTGATTAAAGATCAAAACGACTTCGAACTGGTTTCAGAGCCTGAGCTTTGCCTACTGACCTATCGCTATGTGCCTGAATCAGTCAAAGCAGCACTACTCAAGGCTAAAGCACCAGAGCGTGTTGAACTGAATGAGTTACTGAATGAACTGACCAAGTTTATTCAGAAGAAGCAACGTGAAACGGGCAAGTCTTTCGTATCGCGAACCCGCTTAAACCCCGAAATATGGGCGCATCAGCCAATCATCGTTTTCCGTGTAGTATTAGCAAACCCACTGACGGGCAACGATATTCTCTCTTCAGTGCTTGAAGAACAGCGTGAAATCTCTAAACTAGCACCCAACTTGATGAGTAAAATCACCAAATTGGTTAAGCTAATCAACGCCTAGCCATTCAATTTTAGTTGCATCAAATTGAAAATTTCTTTCTTTTTGATGTAACTTAGCTGTCAGTTCATACTCAATTTGCATTCTTTTTGCTCAAACCCTCTTCCAATTCTGTAGTTTTCTAAAATTTTGTTGAGGTTTGTCATATTCTTAAGCATTGATGCCGTGTTTTTGTATTAGTGAATAGTATGTTGGGTTTATACTGACTCTATGGTGCTAGTTAGCTTGATATCTCTTTGATGCAGTAGAATTTACAATACCGAATATAAGTTTGGTTTTGTATTTTCTTATGTTTGTTTCAGCCATACCCCCTGGTAAAAGATATTAACTAGCAAGTTGTTCTCTATACCCTTGTGAACACTATGAATACATTAGAAAAAATACAAAAAAACCTGGAAAATTTCAGCAAGTCTGAGCGTAAGGTAGCCGAAGTAATCATGGCTTCCCCTCAAACTGCAATTCATTCTAGCATTGCTACCTTAGCTAAAATGGCTGACGTAAGTGAGCCTACAGTTAACCGTTTCTGTCGTCGTTTAGACACTAAGGGCTTTCCTGACTTTAAACTTCACCTAGCTCAAAGCTTGGCGAACGGTACACCTTACGTGAACCGTAATGTTGAAGAAGACGATGGCCCAGATGCTTACACACATAAGATTTTCGAATCGACTATGGCTTGTCTGGATGTTGCTAAAAACAGCCTAGACGCGATGCAAGTAAACCGTGCGGTTGACTTGCTGACTCAAGCAAAACGCATTTCGTTTTTTGGATTGGGAGCTTCTTCTGCCGTAGCGAAAGACGCTCAAAACAAGTTTATTCGTTTTAATATCCCTATCACGTGTTTTGAAGACATTGTGATGCAACGAATGAGCTGCATTAACTGCAGTGATAACGATGTTATTGTTCTTATCTCTCACACTGGCCGTACTAAAAGCCAAGTTGAGATTGCGAACCTTGCTCGTGAAAACGGCGCGACCGTCATTGCTATCACAGCAAAAGATTCACCGCTAGACAAAGCAAGCTCGCTGTCTATTTCGCTGGATGTTCCAGAAGACACTGACGTTTACATGCCAATGGCAAGCCGCGTTGTTCAGATGACGGTGATCGACGTCTTAGCGACAGGCTTCACGCTTCGTCGTGGTTCTGGTTTCAGAGAGAACCTAAAGCGTGTGAAAGAGTCACTTCGTGATTCACGTTACGAGAAATACTCTCAGTTCTAGTCTGCTAATACATGACCTGAGAACAAGTTGAATTAAAAAACGGAGCCTAGTGCTCCGTTTTTATTTGTCCCGAGTTAGCTTAGCTTTCTCGTTATGTGTGCTTTCTACTTTCTGTTATTAGATCGTCCAGCTATTACCTTTCTCTACTACATTATTTTCAGACGCATAAGAGTTGATAATGGTAAAACTCGACTCCGTAACCTGTTCTGGGGCACGTTGAGCATCTTGACTCATCGAAGCTGTCTCATGGTATTCACCTCCACAGTCACACTCCTCACAAACCTGCTGAAGGATATGCACAAGCCTCTGTTGATTCAACGGTAAAGGATTTCCCTTTATAGCAACAGACTTAAGCGCGTCACTAGACACCTCATCAAACTGAGCTTCGCAGACACCAAACTCCAGTAAGCTTGGAAGCTTTAGCGTGTCCAACACTTCAGATAACCAAGAAATCGCGTCTTCCTCTTTCGCCTCAGAGCTCCCTGTAACAATTTGAGCAATTCGTTGATAGCGAGCTAATATGTCACCTCTCTGCTGTTCTCTCGCAACAGCGATGTTCTCCATCATCACAAATGGCGCTAAGCGCGCTGTTATAACACTGTGTGGTGCGGATATCTTGCCACCTAACGCAGAGGCTAATCCATGCGCAGCTCCAAGCTTGGCATTGGTTATCGCTATTCCACCCAACATAGAAGCGAAGGCAAGATCAGAACGAGCTTGAGGTTCATCATAAACGCACGCTTTAACCACAGAACCACTTAGTTTGCTTAGCCCTTCCTCACAGATCATATCGGTGAGCGAATTAGGCTCACCACACACATATGCTTCCATTAGATGCGTAAAGGCATCCATGGCTCCACGTCCTGATAAATACAAGTTGGTGCCGTACGTTAAGGTCGGGTCGACAATCGCGACGTCAGCTAGCATGTCTGGACTTCTAAGGCTTATCTTGACTTGATCTTGTCCAGACTTAAGCACCGCATTTCTTGTGACCTCAGCGCCCGTACTCGCCGTTGTAGGAATCGCAATGAACGGCAGTGGTTTAGCCTTGAGTGGTACATTCCGACCGACGACTTCCACATAGTCGTATAAATTACCTTGGTTAGGTAAAACAGCAGCTAACGCTTTTCCCATATCAATTGCACTGCCGCCACCCATTGCCATCACCATATCGGGTTTAAATCGCCGAGCAGACGTGGCAGCCTCTTCGACCATTTTGATATTGGGTTCACCGGAAACGGCAATGTGTTGATAACGCATGTTTTGCGCATCGAGGTAATCGGTGACCAGTGAAGTGCGTTCTAAAGTGTTGCCAGTAACCAATAACACGCTGTAGCCGTATTGATTAAAGAGGGACAATGAAGCCTGAAGTGCTCCATCACCAAAGATGATCTTTGTAGGTGTCATAAATTGAAACATGGTGCCTCCTGCGCCTATGACCAAACAAAACTGCGAACTCTTGGTTATTGGAATTTAGCCTTTGTATCGTGCATCACTATTAAGATGCCTCGTTCTGTAGGCGCTTTTTTTGACGAGGTGCAACTTGTGGCGTTAAAGATGGATTAAAGTCGTATTTTTAGGGGTAATTCACACTCTCAATTTGTGGGTACTCAACGATGGTGACAGGCAGTTTGCGAGCCCCTTTCTATTTATGGTGAATATTTGCGCTGATAGGTAAAAGCTATCGTATTAAGAGGCAATTCCATCTTTATTTCCCCATAGCATTGAGGCATAGTTGGTTTTAAGAAATTTTGAGTGGCATTCACTAAAGAATAGTTAACATAATAGAGTTAACGAGCCTCATCCCGTATTTAGGAGAAATTAAATGTTTGTAGTTATTTTTGGTCGCCCTGCTTGCCCATTCTGTGTTCGTGCAAAAGAGCATGCTGAAACTCTTAAAGCTAAACGCGATGACTTCAACTACCGTTACGTTGACATCCACGCTGAAGGCATCAGCAAAGCTGACCTAGAGAAGACTGTTGGTAAACCAGTAGATACAGTGCCACAAATTTTCATCGATCAAGACCACATCGGCGGCTGCACAGAATTTGAAGCATACGCAAAAGAAAACCTAGGTCTTTTCGACTAAGCTAAGACTTCTCTTACGAGATCCAAGGCTAAAGCCTAAAACAGCTAACCAATTTAAACGTTAGACTGTACGATTTATATCAAGCCCGCTCACTGTAGCGGGCTTTTTTATGACCAGTTTTCGTACGGAATAATAATAAAGTCAAAATCAAGTAAAATAGCAAAATATCGCTTATATTTTATTTATATTTAGATACAATTCACCTCTCAAACTTACCCTGTGTTTCACGCCAATTATTGAGCGACCACTGTGAATATCGACGTTGTTTTTCTGTTAGAACAAAACCCCATTCTCCTCATCTTTGTTGTTTTATCGATTGGATTAGCCATTGGTAAAATTCGTTTCGGTAGCCTCCAACTTGGCAATTCAATCGGTGTTCTGATTACTTCCCTTATCATGGGACATCTTGGTTTTTCGTTTAACGCTGATGCGCTCACGATTGGCTTCATGCTTTTCATCTACTGTGTGGGTATTGAAGCAGGACCAAACTTCTTTGGTATCTTCTTTAGAGACGGTAAGCACTATCTCATTCTGAGCCTTGTGGTGCTCTCTACCGCAATTGCTTTAACGTATTTCAGCAGCCATTACCTCGGGCTGGGCTTTGGTTTATCCGCAGGCATGATGGCGGGGGCCTTAACAGCAACGCCGATATTAGTAGGTGCTCAAGATGCTCTGAATTCTGGGCTTGCAGAATTACCAAGAAACATGGATATAGGCCTGATCATCGAAAACCTATCAGTTGGTTATGCGATGGCTTACTTAGTTGGCTTAATCAGCATGATTATGTTTGCTCGCCTTATTCCAAAGCTTCAGAAAGTTAACCTACACGATTCAGCTGAGCAAATCGCCCAAGAGCGTGGCTTAGGTGCTTCAGGGCAACGTAAGGTTTACCTTCCAATCATACGAGCTTACCGTGTAGGACAAGAGCTTATATCTTGGACTGACGGTAAGAACCTGCGTGAACTGGGTATTTATCGCCAAACGGGCTGTTACATCGAGCGTATTCGTCGTAACGGTATTCTTGCCCACCCTGATGGTGATGCAATCCTGCAAGAAGGTGATGAAATTGCATTGGTTGGTTTCCCTGATAGCCACGCGCGTCTCGACCCAAGCTTCCGTAATGGTAAAGAGGTTTTCGACCGTAACCTTCTCGACCTACGTATCGTGGAAGAAGAGATCGTCGTTAAAAGTGACAGCATCGCAGGTAAACGCCTGTCAGACTTAAACCTGTCTGAATACGGTTGTTTCCTTAACCGCGTAGTACGTGCTCAAATTGAAATGCCGATGGACTTAAACATCGTGCTTTCTAAAGGTGATGTACTGCAGGTCAGCGGTGAAAAGAGTCGCGTTCACGGTCTAGCTGAGAAAATTGGTTTCATCTCAATCCACAGTCAAATGGCCGACTTGATGGCCTTCTGTAGCTTCTTCATTCTGGGCATTTTGTTTGGTTTGATCACCATGACATTCGGTCAGGTTTCATTTGGCTTAGGTAATGCGGTCGGGCTGCTTCTATCAGGCATCATGCTTGGCTTCTTAAGGGCGAACCACCCTACTTTCGGTTATGTGCCTCAGGGGGCGTTGAACATGGTCAAAGACTTAGGTTTGATGTTCTTCATGGTCGGTATCGGCTTGAGCGCCGGTGGTAAGATGTTTGAACACTTAACGCAAGTAGGCCCTCAGGTCATCGGTATTGCTCTAGTAGTGAGTGTTCTGCCGGTATTCTTCGCTTACTTAGTCGGTGCTTACATATTGAAGATGAACCGAGCTCTACTATTTGGTGCCATCATTGGCGCGCGAACCTGTGCTCCGGCGATGGACATCGTAAATGACCACGCTCGCTCAACTATCCCTGCTCTTGGTTACGCGGGTACGTACGCGATTGCCAATATATTGATGACCTTAGCAGGCACCTTCATCATCATAATTAGCTAGTAGCTGCGGCTTTAAAGCAACCAAGCTTAGATATTTCGAATGCACTAATTCATCTTTGGATTAGTGCATTTTTTGTTAGTTCTTCTCTTCCGCTTGCTCTTAAATCTCTTCGCATCCCGATACTCGTATCTGCTCTTAAACCTCTTCGAATCTCGCCACTCGAATCCCGTATCTGCTTTTACTTTTCCATATCTACTTTTAAAACAAAAAAATAGGCGCTCAGTGAGCGCCTATTTCGTTTTATTCGATTGTTTGAATTAGATGTCAGCTACATCAAATTCAACAGCTGGGTTAACGTCAGCTTCGTAATCAACGCCTTCAACACCGAAACCGAACAGCTTCAAGAACTCTTCTTTGTACTCTACGTAGTCAGTCAGTTCTTTCAGGTTTTCAGTTGTGATTTGAGGCCATAGGTTACGACAATGCTCTTGAATGTCGTCACGAAGCTCTAGGTCGTCTAGACGTAGACGGTTCACTTCATCAACTTCTGCTGCGCTGCCATCTTCTTTGTATAGACGTTGGCTGAACATACGGAAGATCTGTTCCATACAACCTTCGTGAATACCTTCTTCACGCATCTTCTTGAACACCATAGCGATGTAAAGAGGCATAACAGGAATCGCAGAACTTGCTTGAGTCACAACAGATTTAAGAACAGCAACGTTTGCAGTACCGCCAGTTTGGCCTAGTTTTTCGTTTAGCGCTGATGCTGCACGATCTAGATCCATCTTAGCTTTACCTAGTGCGCCATCCCAGTAGATTGGCCACGTTAGTTCAGTACCGATGTAGCTGTAAGCAACAGTCTTACAACCGTCAGCTAGAACACCCGCTTCAGAAAGTGCGTTGATCCAAAGTTCCCAATCTTCACCGCCCATTACAGTAACAGTGTCTTTGATCTCTTCTTCAGTAGCAGGCTCAACACTTGCTTCGATGATCGCATCTTTGTTTGTATCTACCGCTGTAGATGTGTACGTTTCGCCGATAGGCTTAAGAGCTGAACGAATTACTTCGCCAGTCTCTGGCATTTTACGCACTGGAGACGCCAGTGAGTACACAACCATATCGATCTGACCTAGGTCTTCTTTGATCAGGTCAATTGTTTTCTGTTTTGCTTCGTTAGAGAAAGCATCGCCGTTAAGGCTTTTTGAATACAGGCCTTCTTCTTTAGCTAGCTTGTCGAACGCTGCTGAGTTGTAGAAACCAGCTGTGCCAGTTTTTTTCTCAGTACCGGCTTTCTCGAAGAAAACACCGATAGTAGAAGCGCCGCCACCAAATGCTGCCGCAATACGTGAAGACAAGCCGTAGCCACTTGAAGAGCCAACAACTAGTACACGTTTAGGTGCGTTTGCGATTGGGCCTTGAGCTTTTGTGTAAGCAATTTGTTCTTTTACATTAGCTTCACAACCGACTGGATGTGTTGTAGTACAGATGAATCCGCGAATTCGAGGTTTGATGATCATATTCAACTTCCTTAAAAAATCAGGTTAAGGATAAGAGTTTCGTGCGCAAATGGCATCTAATTTCTGTAAAAATGTGGTGAAAATACCAGTGGTTGGAGCACTCAACTAATATTTGCTGACTAAGTCGCCATTTGTTAACGCTTCTATTGAGACTTATACGACAAAAACAAAAAAGGCACCTTATTAGGTACCTTTTATCATTTCGTTATCTAAGCAACGCTATTTAGCTTAGGTTTTAACTCTTTTCGCGTCAAAGTTTCACTAAAGTCATGACTGAAGTGGTCAACTTGAATCGCTGTGTAACGAAGTTTATCAGCAGCAACAATTTGGTCGACTTCTTCTTGCGTCAGAACATCAGCAGCAAGTGCTTGAGCCAGTTTATCTGCCAGCAAGCCTTTACGAGCCACTTTGCCTTCTTTCACTGCTTGGAAGATCTTACGCTCCAGAGGCTTGATGCTGTACATCGCATTGAAAGCGTTCTCCATAAGGCCAACACTATCATCCTCTTCCTTGCCGATGTAGCAAAGGTGAGTCAGACGTTCACGGTGTGCACCCGGAGTCATCAAGCTTTCTGCTAGTTGAACTGTTAGGTTATCACTCGGTTTTTCGAAGTGGTTACCTACAGGGAATACTAGACCTTTAAGTACTTTACCCACCATCTTGTTCGGAAAGTTACGGTACGCTTCTTGTAGTGATTTAGCCGCATTGTGGAAACAATGTTGAACCGCGTAGTGTACGTAGTCTAGGTCAGCTTGTTGGCGACCTTCGTCTTCATACTTCTTAAGTGCAGCAGAAGCCATGTATAGGTAACTTAGACCATCACCCAAACGCGCAGAGATAAGCTCTTTACGTTTCAGTTCACCACCTAGCGTCAGCATTGCGAAATCCGCACTGACTGCAAGCGCACGGCTCAAACGAGTCAGGTCTTGGTAGTAAGGCTTAGTTGGACCGCTCATGTCGGCTTTAATGAACTTAGAGCCTGTCAGTGCTGCACCAAATGCGCCAAACGTGTTTTTAGTTGCGTGTGAGATGTGCTTGAACAACAAGCTATCAAAGTCTTTTGCACCTTGCTTCTCGTCTGGGTTCGCTGCCGCTTCCATTTCGCTCAATACGTATGGGTGACAACGTGTCGCACCTTGACCGAAGATCATCAGGTTACGAGTTAGGATGTTCGCACCTTCTACTGTGATAGCAACTGGAATACCTAGGTAAGGCGCAGCCAAGTAGTTCATTGGGCCATCTTGAATTGCACGACCTGAATGGATATCCATTGAGTCATTCAGAATAGTACGTGCCATTTCTGTCATGTGGTATTTGGCGATAGCCGTTACGATACCCGGCTTCTCTTTCATATCAAGTGAAGTGGTTGTCAGTGTGCGAGTCGCTTCTAATAGATACGTTAAACCACCAATACGACCTAAGCTCTCCGCAACACCTTCAAACTTACCAATCGACATACCGAACTGCTTACGAACATAAGCGTATGCACCGGTCGTTTTCGCCGTTAGGTGGCCCATCGCCGTGCCAAGTGCTGGTAATGAGATACCACGACCTGCAGACAGACATTCCACCAGCATACGCCAGCCTTTACCTGCGTAATCTGCGCCACCGATTAACCATTCCATAGGAATAAATACATCGTGACCGCGTGTTGGACCATTCATAAACGCAAGACCAAGTGGATCATGGCGCTCACCAATCACAACACCTTCGTGGTCTGCCGGGATAAGCGCACAGGTGATACCGATGTCTTCTTTGTCACCCAATAGCTTTTCTGGATCGTGAAGTTTGAAAGCCAGACCAAGTACTGTCGCCACTGGTGCTAGCGTAATGTAACGCTTGTTCCAATTAAGCTTGATGCCTAGTGTCTCTTTACCTTCGTGCATGCCCATACACACAGTCCCGACATCAGGGATACCACCCGCATCAGAACCCGCTTCAGGGCCTGTTAATGCGAAACATGGGATATCTGTACCGTCAGCAAGACGTGGTAGCCAGTAGTCTTTTTGATCTTGAGTACCGTAGTGAGACAGTAGCTCACCAGGGCCAAGAGAGTTTGGAACCATTACCGAAACCGCAGTACTGATACTACGCGTTGCTATCTTAGTTACGATTGTAGAGTTGGCGTGCGCCGAAAATTCACGACCACCGTACCCTTTCGCGATAATTAGCGAGAAGAAACGCTCTTTGCGTAAGAAGTTCCACACCTCTTCAGGAAGGTCTCGATCTTCTTTTACAATTTTGTGGTCATCAAGCATAGCGAGCAAAGTTTCAAGTTCATTATCCATGAACGATTGCTCTTCTGCTGTCAGCTGAGGTTTTGGGTACTGGTGAAGCTTCGTGAAATCTGGTTTACCAGAAAACAGCTCTCCGTCCCACCACACGCTACCCGCTTCCATCGCTTCTTTCTCGGTGCTAGATAGTGGTGGTAGTACTTTTTTAAAGAGTTTAAAAGCTGGGTCACTTACCCATTTTTGTCTTAGAGAGCTCATAGTTCAGATCCTTTTGTTCACTATATTGTTTGTGAATATTTTGCTTTTTATTGTTTTATTCTTTTGCTGACATGCCAGCGGCCAAAAATGGAATGAGAATATCGACCACTGCCTTCGCATCTATCTTTCTGTCATAGTCATTCTCTGCAATTTCTATTAGAGCTTGGCTAGATGCCATGGTGAATACACAAGTCCCTAGGGTGAAGTGTAATCGCCAAAATAACTGTTCTTGAGTGAGGTTCGGGTTGGCTTTCATTACTGAGCTGGTAAACAGAGTCAGTACTTCGCTGTAGCGAGTTGTAATGAACCAACGCAAGTGACCTTGCACATCCGTATAACCTCGACCGATGAGTAACATAAATCGACTCGTACCATTTGGCCTTACATCATTCAGTGCTCTTAGCGGCTGTCTTAAAGACTCAAACACGTCACTCATAGAATACGTTTCGTTCAAGTTTAAGTTCACTAAAGCGTCTTGCAGTGCAGGCATAAATGCTTCTAAGTATCGATTTAATACGGCACGAACCAGAGTCTTCTTATCGCCAAAGTGGTAGTTCACTGAAGCAAGATTGACATTGGCTTTACCCGTAATGGTGCGTAAAGAGGTGTCATTAAAACCGTGCTCAGCAAATAAGCCTTCAGCCACATCTAAGATTTTGTCTTTGGTTGTACTTCTTGGTGCCATTTCAATCACTCGTATTAAACAACTGTTTGAAATATACGCTTAGTACATTTATTTAACAAGCAAGCAACATCACATTTTCACAAATTGGTCGTACCAGTTAATTACTTTATTCACTAACCGATTGAATCGATGCATGTTTACAAAAAAGGAAAAATTAATGAATTTTCTGGGAACTGAAATAGAAATGGCGGGTCATAAATTAAGTAGAAAACAGAGTATTTAGAAGTTTAACAGGCCGTCAAACTTGTCTCTCCCCTGCTTTCTTAATTACTGCATTTTCCTTATTAACTCCTATACTTGTATCCGCCCAAACCGTGTTGGTTTGGGCTTTTTTTTGCTTTGCTTTTAACGTTCGAAAATAACCACAATAGATGCTGCAAGTACACTAACGTTAGTTGACCTAAACAGTGTCATCTACCCATAAGCCGACACTGGTTATCTGGCAAACTTCACACTCAATAACCCCAAGCTTATATAAACAGCATATCTCCCCCCCTGGACTCCCTCAATATCACACCTGTAGCTTCGCGGGATCTCACCAAGCTTCACCTGATTGAGTGCATTTAAACGTCTAAAAGTCGAGCTAACACCTTTGGCACGTTCTTGTCGTCACATCGACAATTAAAACAAGTCCACACCATATCTTCACCTATTTGAGTAGTCACCTCGTTCCAACCCACAATTAACTGAGGCAAAACTTTCAAACTCCCACTACTGATAAATTAATCAATAACGATAGCGACTTACATTCAAAATAAGCCCAACAAACTTAGCTTTTCTGCACATATGTCCTAAGCTTCGTTTAATACCCTTTTTCAATTAAGCAGTTAAACGCAAGTTGGGAAACGGCGGGGACATTAAAAGTAGAAGGAGACCTACTTTGAGACTGTTTAAATTATCCATCATGTGTTGCTTAGTCGCTGCAACTCCACTCTCAGCTCAAACTTTAGAACAGGCTGTTGCCATCACCTTGGCTACCAACCCTGAGATAAAAAGTATCTTTAATGATTTTGTGAGTGTACAAAAACGAAATGACGCCGCTGGTGGAGCTTATAGACCGAGTATCGACCTTGATGCGGGTATTGGTTACGAAGGCATAAACCCTGCACCGAACAACGGCCCAGATACAGACCTTACAAGAAAGGAAGCTACAATCTCCCTGACTCAACTGTTATAGGATGGTTCATCAACTCTAAACGACATTGATCGTACCGCCGCAGAAGCAGAATCGGTTCTCTTACAACTGTTAGCGGATGCCGAAGACAAAGCGCTAGAGGTCACCCAGATCTATTTAGACGCAGTAAAAGCCACTGAAGTTTTAGCCCTTTCGGAAAGTAACCTTGCTATCCACAAGAAAATTTATAAAGACATCAAAAAGCGCGCTGTGTCAGGCATAGGCTCAACCGCAGATGTATCTCAGGTAGAAGCTAGGATTGCAAAAGCTCACGGCAATTTATTAGCCGCACAGAACAACCTAATTGATACCCATACTCAATTTCGAAGAGTAGTCGGTCAAGAACCACTAGGCTTGGTTTACCCAAGAGCCGATATTTCTATGATTCCTTTATCATTAACCGATGCCCTTGTTGATGCTCTAGACAAACACCCAGTCATCAAAGTCGCTGCTGCAGATGTCGATTCAGCGCATTTCCAATACAAACAATCAAAAGGTGTTAACTACCCGACATTCTCTATTGAAGCATCTCAATCATGGCGTGATGATGCGGGGGGCGATGAAGGTTCGAGCCAAGAAACACTGGCAATGCTGAGAATGCGATACAACTTGTACAACGGTGGAACAGACAGCGCTAATTCTGAAGCCGCCGCTTACCAACTGAACAAAGCGAAAGACCTGAGAGATCGTGCTTATCGCCAAGTTGAGGAAGGCCTTCGTCTTTCATGGAGTGCCTTAGATCTAACACTGCAACAAAAGAACTTCTTATCTGATCACGTTGATTCAGCTTCGGAGACCGTTATCGCTTATGAAAAACAATATCGAATAGGTAAACGTACTCTGCTTGATCTACTCAACACCGAGAACGAACTATTTGAAGCCCGTAAAGATTATCTCGATGCACATTACTCTGAGCAGTACGCTAAATACCGTGTAATGAACGCAACAGGTTCTTTATTGAATGCTCTACTGGTCGACATTCCAGAAGAGTGGACAACGGCCGTGGAGTATTAATGATGAAAATAACTTACTTACTACTTCCCGTATTATCGATGACTTTATTTGCCTGTTCGAGTCAGCAGGAAGAAGACTACATCGAGACACCTGAAGCGGAGCAAATTTCTGACCTGCAAGACGATGACAAAGATGGTGTGGTAAACGCACGAGATACCTGCCCTGGTACACCCGAAGGTTCTCAAGTGGATAACGCTGGCTGCGGGGAAACTATTCGTTCGCAAGAAGTCAGACAGTTGAAAATCCTTTTTGCAAACGACTCGTACGAAGTTAACCCAATATTCTCGGATCAAATCAGCACCATGGCGGAATTTTTAGAAACTTACAAAAGCGCATCAATTGAGATCCAAGGTTATGCAAGTAAAGTCGGCTCCAACGATTACAACTTAGACTTGTCTGTGCGACCTGAGGTCGTATGAAGCGTTGTTCACCGCTTAACGAGTGAACCATCTGTATCACCAGATGAACCTACGAGCCTGAATAAAGCAGCGGCTCGGACAATGTAACGAAACTTGGCCGTTGGGCTGAGTGGGGAAAGAATCGTGAGAGGACGTTCCTCCTGAAAACCACAATTCGGGTAAGTGCTAGGTAGTCAGTATGATGAACGTATGTGAATCCATTCAAGGTGCGTTATATGATGAAGCAGCGGAAGTGGTTAATACGCTGTGGCCAAAAGGCAATGAGAGTTGGAAAGAGGTTGGACAGTACTTTTTCGTGGTCGCCGTACTCTCCGCACTATAGTGGGTATCTTATGTGGACTCCCCATTGTCAACAGTAATCGTCAGTAAATCAGAAATAAATGCGCACTTATGTACGAGCTCAACAAGAGTAGCTAACTCAGGCTCTACGATATTTACGCGAGTTAGTAGCAAATCTAAGCTACGAGTTCAAGACTCTCAGATGCCCGCTGCTTTGACTAACTGATTTTCATCCAATTTATGCATTTTACTGTTAAGACAATTTACTAAGATACTAACGGTTCAGCTTTATATTCTGTACCTTGAGTTAAAATAGCAAATGCTGTTCTGACATTTTTATTTGCCAACGCTACCGCAGCACACTTCTTACCTCTACGTTCAATTAAATTTTTTAGCCACTCTTCTTTTTTTGTTTTCGGTGGGCGATTGGCAACCTTGCTTACGATCGACATCGCACCAGTAATCAATTGGCTTCGAAACAGAGTATTTTTAAAACCTCTTCCTATCGAACCGATTTTAGCTCTCCCCCCACTTGAATGTTGTATTGGTGTGAGCCCTATGCAGGCTGCGGCTGCTTTCCCTTTACTAAAAGCTCCAATGTCAGCACACCCGAGCGCGATATATAAGTTAACAGCATTAAGGATACCGATGCCCTCAATTTTAAGTAACTTCTTACATTCAGGATGATAATTCAAAGATTCTTCAAGGCAGTTGTCGTAAATATCAATCGATTCAACCAGCGATAAATATTGATCCCAGGCAGTAGATATTGCCTGACGAAACGAAGGTGAAAAACCATTATCTGCGTCTTCTAGGGTTTCATCAATTGTTGCTCTTAACCCCCCATTTCTGTTGGAGACTTGAATATTTAATTCAGATAACAAAGCAATCAATTGGTTTTTAGAAGCGGTTTTTTGTCTTATGCTTAGTTCTCGTAAGCGGACAATCGATTGTAGTTGCTGCTGTTCGGCTGTTTTACCTTGAATAAAGTTCACATCAGGTAACAGTGATGCTTGTACTATCGCCAAAGCATCATTTTTGTCAGTTTTCTGATTTTGTCTGACCACAGCAACTAATCTCGATGAGATTAAACGAGCATCATGCCCATGAGAAGAGGCGAGTTGCTTCCAATAATTCGAAGTACCACAAGCTTCAAACACGATTGTGGCAGGCCTTGAATTTACTAACCAATAAGTAAACGCCTTCGGTGTCATCTCTGTATTTGAGTGCACTTTTCTGTTTGTATAAATACAAACTTGGATCACTTTTTTAGCTAAATCAACGCCAACAATCGTCTTGTTCATTTGAATCTCCAAATTATTTTGAACCCTACTATTGTAGGACTTAGGGTTGGGGAGTCCAATTATCTAAG